>JANOKO010001283.1:0-3112 GCA_031419335.1 Planctomycetota bacterium | reverse complement strand
ATCGCAACTGGGTCATCGAGGCCCTGAACGCCGACAAACCGTATGACCAGTTCATCCAGGAACAGATCGCGGGCGACTTGCTGGCGAAGGACGGCCCGCCCGACCAGTTCGCCAGCCGCACCATCGCCACCGGATACCTGGCCATCGCTCGGCGGTTCGGCCATGAGATCGACAAGGATCTGTACCTCACTTACGAGGACGCCATCGACAACCTCGGCAAGTCGGTCCTCGGCCTGACCATCGCGTGCAGCCGCTGCCACGATCACAAGTACGACGCGATCACGGTCGAGGACTACTACGGGCTGTACGGCGTGCTGGCGAGTACGAAGCTCTCGTTCCCCGGTTGCGAGCCGCAGCAGCAGCCGCGCGACCTGATCCCCCTGTTGCCCCCCTCAGAGGTCGAGGCAATTCGAACTGCGAGGAAGCAGAAGGTTGAGTCCCTGGAAGCGGAACTCAAGCAGCCTGTGATCGGCGAGCCGGAACTGTTCGCCAAAATCACTGCGGCCATTGCCGCCACGAAGCGCACTCTCGCGACGGGTGAGGTGTCCGAAGCAGGGAGCCTCGACATCGCCTCAACAGATCCGCAGACGCTGCAGCAGATCGCGGTTCGCAAGGGGGAGTTACTCCAGTTGACGATCCTCGCACATGGCAATCACGGAGCCGATACGACGTTGGTGGAATTCCAGATTGATGAGGTCGGCGGCGAAGGCCGGACGTGGAGTACGGCGGACATCGTCAACCGTGCGAGGGAGTTGAACCCGCATCCGGGTGCCGCCGGGGCGACACCGACGTGGGCGTTTCTCGATCTCAATCAGGGGCTGCGATTGCTGCCGGAGAAGCTCGACTCGCACAGCGGGTTCGAGGCGATCAAGATTTGGCGGAACGGCGACACGCCGTCGGTGTTCGTGAACTCCAGCGACCAGCCGATCCAGGTTTGGACCTCTCTGCCCGCGAAGTCGTTTCTGATGCATCCGGGACCGTCAGGTCCGGTGGCGCTGGCTTGGATGTGTCCCATGGATGGCGTGGTGAAGGTCCGGGGCCGCGTGGCGGATGCTCATCTGGGCGGTCCGGATGGCGTGGACTACGCGCTCGATCTGTTCGCGTCAGTAGAGTTGGCCCCCGCGCTGGCGGCCCTCGCGGAGGGGACTCAACTCCGGGCGGCGAATGAGAAGCGTCGCCGCGAGGAACTCGGTCCCGAGCCGGTGATTCCGGTGGCGTATGCGGTGGCCGAGGGAACACCGGGTAACACAAAAATCCAGCGGCGGGGCGATCCGGCGGACCTTGTTGAGGAAGCCCCACGCCGATTCCCCGGTGTACTGGGCGGTGCTGATTTGTCCAGCCCGACTTCGAGTGGTCGACTGGAGCTGGCCCGCGCGCTGACCCGTCCGACCAACCCACTGACGGCTCGCGTCATCGTCAATCGCGTCTGGCAGTGGCACTTCGGTCGGGGGATCGTCGCCTCGCCGAATGATTTCGGCGTGCGCGGGACGCCGCCGACGCACCCCGAACTGCTCGACCATCTCGCCACCGAGTTCATGCAGAGTGGTTGGAGTCTGAAGGCCCTCCACCGCCGGATTCTGCTTAGCTCGACGTACCAGCAAGCGACCGGCACCGCTCAGGACGCCCCGTGGCTGACCGCGTTCCCGCGTCGACGACTGACCGCCGAAGAACTCCGCGACAGCCTGTTGGCCATCAGCGGCCAGCTCGACCTGACTCCCGGACAAGGGCACCCATTCCCTCCGGAGAATACCTGGAGCTTCACCCAGCACGGACCGTTCGCCGCCGAGTACGAGACCACTCAGCGCTCCGTCTTCGTCATGCAAAAACGCAACCGTCGCAGCCGGTACTTCTCCCTGTTCGATGGCGTCGACCCCAACGCCAGCAGTCCGGTCCGCGATGTGACCACCGTCCCGACGCAGGCTCTGTTCTTCATGAACGACCCGCTGGTGCATGCTCAGGCGAAACAGTTCGCGAAGACCTTGCTGGCCACCGCAGCCACCGACGAGAGTCGACTCCTGATCGCCACGCGGACGCTCTACGGACGGGAGCCGCGCGCGGGAGAGTTGGAGAGCCTGCTGGCGTACCGGCAGGAGTTTTCGAGCCTGAGTCCGTCAGTCTCATCCGGCGATCTCGATCAAGCCGTGTGGGAAAGTTATTGCCGGATTTTGCTTAGCGGGAATGAGTTTCTGTACGTAGATTGACCTGAAGTAGAACGGAATTCATTCCGTTCTTGACGCTAGGGGCACTACGCCCGCTCGCTCTCTCCGAAAGGCCCCCTCGTGCCGACCCCATCCGATCCGCTGCTCGACCGTCTCGCACGCCTCGACTCGAAGTCGGAGAAGTTCGCCGTCGAGGTCGTCCAGCTCCTGCTCGACCATGCGCGGGAGTCCCGCGCGAGCGACCTGCATCTGGTGCCGAATGCCAAGAAGCAACTCGACGTGTTATGCCGGATCGATGGGCTATTGCAATCAGTAGCGTGCATCGAGAGTGCCGCGTCCAACATCGTGTCGCGGCTCAAGGTGCTGGCCGAACTGCTGACCTACCGAACTGATCTGCCACAGGAGGGGCGTATCCGCAACACCGGCGATGGCGTCGAGATGCGAGTCAGTACCTTTCCCACGGTGCATGGGGAAAAGGCCGTCGTGCGGTTGTTTGTAGGGTCGGGTAAGTTCCTCAAGCTCGAAGACCTGCACTTCCCGGAGGATGTCTATTCGCAGTGCATCGAGTGGCTGGCCCAGCCGCAGGGCGTGCTGCTCGTCAGTGGTCCCGCCGGGGCCGGGAAGACAACAACGCTGTATGCAGCCCTGAGGCAGATTCAGTTACTGAGTCTCTCGCCCCGCAGCTTGTGTTCCCTCGAAGACCCGATCGAAGCCCTGGTTCCCGGCGTAGCTCAGTCGCAGATCCATCCACATGCCGGGTTTACGTACGAGGTCGGGCTGAAGTCGCTCTTGCGGCAAGACCCTGAAGTCCTGATGGTCGGCGAGATCCGAGACAAGGTGACCGCTGAGATCGTGTTCCAGGCATCACTGACCGGGCATCAAGTGCTCACCACCTTCCATGCCGGGCGGGCCGCGGAGGCGTGCGGGCGGCTGCTCGATATGGGAATCGAGCC
>JANOKO010001282.1:0-3483 GCA_031419335.1 Planctomycetota bacterium | reverse complement strand
CCAACAAGTCCGCCCACTCTGTCCATTCCTCCGGTGCCTGATACACTGCCATCCGTGGCTCTCCGTGGGTTGCGTTCGGTTCGTCAATTCACCCGAACTCTCCCCGAAGAGCCACTTTCATCTCCAGATCAATTACTCTGGTCGCGCAGAACTTGCCCGAAAGTGCAGAAACCAACAATCTGCCTGAATCGTCCGGCGGTCCCGGTTCGGAACCATGCCTGAATGCGGTAGGACTGGAGCTGGATTCGCGTCCAGAGGCTGAGCGGTTCCTGGAATTCCAAGTGGCTATCGCTGGCTGACCAGGTCGGCTGCTTCAGGCG
The DNA here is from genome assembly GCA_031419335.1 of Planctomycetota bacterium. Lineage (GTDB taxonomy): Bacteria > Planctomycetota > Planctomycetia > Planctomycetales > Planctomycetaceae > TH-plancto1. Next base: position 3,163 of record JANOKO010001282.1, on the reverse strand, counting down.
GATTCGCTGGGGCACGGACTGAATCGGATGGGTCGGAACACTCATAAACTCCACCGCTGCGGTTCGGTCCGCACGCAGCTCGCAAGAGAGCTTAACCGTCCAGCCATTGCCCGCGTCACGGTTCCCTTTCCAAGTTCCCACCAACTGCTGTTCCAGCGAACTCAGTCGAACGAACAGCCACCAGTGGGACACACCAACTGCGATGACAACGGCCAGCAGCCATCGACCGAGTCGCTTCCAAGTCCATCTCGCGGGGATGGGCATCGTCAGCACTGCGGCAGGCGGCGCATTCATATCGATCTGATCCCCGCGAGCCGTTCATAAACCGGAATGAATCTTGGTTACTTCTTGTCCCCGTCACAAGCCGCCGGGATAATTCATGACGACCGGAATTCGATTCACCCACATCGTATCCCCATCTCAAACGGATCGCGCGGGTCGAGCAGCAGCGTGGCCTCGGAGTTCACGAAGGCGGTGCCGGTGATGCGGGGGATGATCTTGGCTCCGTCTTGGCGGTACGAGCCTTCGAAGACGCTGCCGAGGATGCTTTCTTGTCGCCAGATCTCGCCGGGAGCGAGTTTGCCGTCGGCAGCGAGGCAGGCCAGTTTTGCACTCGTGCCCGTTCCGCAGGGGGAGCGGTCGTAGGCACTCCCCGGACAGAGGACGAAGTTGCGGCTGTGGTTGTTCGGGTTTCCGGGGGGGCCGAAGAGTTCGATGTGATCGATCTCGCCGCCGTCCTCGCCGGTGATTTTCTGTTGGTCGAGGACGCGGCGGATGGCTCGCGAGACTTCGCTCAGCCGCTCGACTCGCGAGAGTTCAATCGGCTCTGGGTAGTCCTTCACCAGGAAGAACCAGTTCCCGCCCCACGCGATGTCGCCGGTGAGTGGCCCGATTCCCGGCAACTCGATCTTCACATCCTTCCGATACCGATACGACGGCACGTTCTCCAGCGTCACCCGGTTCTCGCCGTGGTACTCAAACGTCACCACCCCGACGTTCGTTTCCAGCTTATGCGTCCCCGGTCCGATCCGCCCCAGGTGAGCCAGCGTCACTGCCAGGCCGATGGTTCCATGTCCGCACATATGCAGCATGCCGACGTTGTTGAAGAAGATCACCCCGGCCGCGCAGCTCGGGTCGACCGGCTCGCACAACAAGGCCCCGACGATCACGTCCGATCCGCGCGGCTCGTTCACAATGGCTGAGCGGTAGTCGTCAAAGCGGCTGCGAAAGATCTCCCGCCGCTCGGCCATCGAGCCCTGTCCGAGGTCCGGTCCTCCGGCGATGACTGTGCGCGTCGGCTCGCCGCCGGTGTGGGAATCGATGATCTGAATGCGCCGCATGGGGGAGTCCTGTCGCGTGGGCTGGATCATGAACTGCCCGACCGGGAGGGCGAAGCTCCTGCTGAGCCGCGAGCCAGGGGAGACGCGAATTGGCGTCAGCGGCGCGGCAGGAGCCTCGCCCTCCCGCGGACGGCAACCCCTCAATCCAGTGTTGACCGGGCACGAGTCAGCAGAATTCTAACGAATTCTGCTACGCTTGCTCGCCAATACCCGTCCGGCGAAACTCCTCTGACCATGCTGTACCGTTCTCTGATTCGCCCGCTGTTGTTCCGGCTCGATGCCGAAACGGCTCACCACCTCACCTTTGCGATGCTGCGCACAGCCACTCGCATACCGGGGATGATGCCTCTGCTCCGACTGGCCAGTGGAGGGCAAACGGCGGGGCTAGAGCGGACGGTGTTCGGGCTGAAGTTCCCGAATCCGGTGGGGCTGGCTGCGGGGCTCGATAAAGATGCGACGATCAACGAGGGGTGGGATGCGTTCGGCTTCGGGTTTGTCGAGATCGGCACCGTGACGCCTCGCCCCCAACCCGGCAACGACCGCCCGCGGCTGTTCCGGCTCCCCCTCGATCGGGCGATCATCAACCGCATGGGGTTTAACAGCTCGGGCGTGGATGTGGTTGTGGAGCGGCTCAAGCGAGTGCCGACCCAGCGGCGGATCCTCCTGGGAGCGAACATCGGCAAGAACAAGGTCACTCCCAATGAGGACGCCGAGAGCGACTACCTGACCTGCCTGACGAAGCTCTTCCCCTACGTCGATTACTTCGTCGTCAACGTCAGCTCGCCAAACACTCCGGGCCTCCGTGAACTGCAAGACCGCGAGCCGCTGACGAAGCTCCTGACCAAGCTGCAGGACTACAACCAGAGCCAGCCCGCGCCGAAGCCGCTGCTGTTGAAGATCGCCCCGGACCTGGCCGACCCGCAACTCGACGACATTATCGCGATCGCAGCGGAGACGAAGCTGGCCGGAGTCGTGGCGACGAACACGACGATTTCTCGTGCGGGGCTGACGACTTCGGCAGAGCGGGTGCAGCAGATCGGGATGGGCGGACTGAGTGGCGCTCCGCTGACCAAACGTTCGACCGAGGTGGTGCGTTACCTGCACACCCGAAGCGAAGGCCGCCTGCCGATCATCGCCGTCGGCGGGATCATGACCCCCGAGGACGCCATCGAGAAACTGAGCGCTGGTGCCAGCCTGATCCAGCTCTATACGGGGTTTGTGTACGAGGGGCCAGCTTTGGTCCGAGGAATCAACAGCCGCCTCGGCGGCGAGTCCTGAACTTGTTTATGTTCATCCGGCTATTTTTTTTGGGGGTAGATGGTCTGACAGCATAGGGATTTATGGAAGTATGGCTCCGATGTCCCATGAGCTGATCCCATAGAGAAGCCCATGACCGGGATTACCGGCCAGGAGCTGTCAGCCATGTGAAAAGTCGTGGTGGCGGACCGACGATTTTCCCCCGAACTCACATCAGAACTGGCTTTCAATCAGCCGAAAAGATATAAGCGGTGTGTGATGTGGGAGTGGCATTCAACTCCAGAGGACGGGAATTCGGTTTGATGTTCAGCATTCAAGCCCGCGGAGCGAAACTCTGTGACCAAGTCGTTCGTCGGGAAGTTCTCCGCGCGGGTGGGTTGGGGATCTGTGGTCTGTCGTTGCCACAATTGTTGGCATCGCATTCTGCACAAGCGGCGACCACGACGGCCAGCGGGGGGCGAGCCAAGTCGTGTATCGTTCTGTTCTTGATGGGGGGGCCGTCGCAGCATTCCACGTGGGATCCCAAGCCACACGCTCCCGACAACGTGCGCGGCCAGATCGCCCCC
>JANOKO010001281.1:0-2713 GCA_031419335.1 Planctomycetota bacterium | reverse complement strand
GATAGTGCGCGTGCCAGAACTGCGTGCAATGGATTCCATGGCCGAGGAACTCAGACCGTATATCGACCAGCGTCACATCGGGATGGCGGTCCGCAAACTGGGCCAGGGCTTCGTTGTAGGCCGCTACGACCGGCACACCTTCGGGCCAGGCAGGCAGCCCGGCATGCTCAATGTCACCCGATCCGTCCGTGGGGTCATAAATGTTGGCGATGAATATCTGACATCCACCGGGAAAGGTTTCGCGAACGCGGCTTGCGATCGTTTCCAACCGCGTGTTGAAGTTCGTGACCCATTCGCCAATCTCGCTGACTCGGGCTCCGAACATGGCCCCTTCGCGAGGCGGCGTGCGACCGTAGTTGTGGATCAAGTCGTTCCCGCCGGTCGTCATCACCACAATCCCAAAGGTCTCCCCGTCATAGGGGGTCAGCTTGGGCAATTGATGCTCGACACATTCGATCGATGTCGTCCCCGAGATCGCCAAGTTCAGCGGCTCAAGATGGGGTAACACTTTCGAAAGAGAGATCCCCTGCATGTCGGCAAACTCGTTCTCGGGATTCTTCACCAGCCGTTGGAAATAGGTCAGCCCCGGCGAGGCCCCCAACCCTTGGGTCACACTGTCCCCCAGGCCGAGCAGGACCACCTTCCGTTCGCTCCACGGAGCCGAGAACGCCTCACGCAGCACCACCGGCCCCGCTGGCCCCTCCCCGATCGGGCGGGCGTAGCGATAGTGCCGATAAGCCAGCGCCACCCCGATGATCGCCAGCCCGGCCAGAAGCAAGACGATCAATCGCGTTCGCCAGCGAGGATGGGGGCTGGGTTGATCAGCCATGTTCATCGTTTCCACTCAGTTCGACTTTTCACTTTTCGTGATCGCGAGAACTGGTCTGGGGGAAAAGTGTGAGCTTCCGCGACAATGCTTGGAAGATCACTCTGAGGCATTGAGCAAAGAGGCTTATGATGGAACTTGTACCGAGTATTCAGCAGCCGTTACAGCCACTCACGGGTGGAATAACGACACCGAGTTTTGCGAGCCTGGTCACAGTCCAGGAGGCGTAATCGATGCACCGTCGACAAGATGTCCTCACGCCGCACCTCAGCCTCGTCGCGATGCTGCGACCGTGCTTGGCCTCCAAAGCCACCTACGGACGGATCTGGCCCAGGGCGTGGGCCGAGAACATCGGCTCTGTGCTTCTCGGAATCCCGGCAGATGGCACATCGGAGCCTCGCCTCCGTAAATCGCTATGCCTTGAAGCAATTCATAATTCCTACAATCGTCGGAAGAACCCAATCAATCTTCCAATGGACGTGGTCCCACGGGTTGCCGCGGCGGCTGCGCCCGTTTGTCGTCGGGCACCAGCTTGTCGAGCACCCCGTTCACGAATTGTGAGGAGTCTTTGGCCCCGAAGGTCTTCGACAACTCGACCGCTTCGTTGATTGCGACCCGATGCGGGACATCGGTGTGCAGCAACTCAAATGCTCCCAACCGCAGGACATTCCGGTCAGTGATCGACATGCGCTCCAAGGACCAGTTCTGGGAGACCTCCGCGATTTTCCGGTCAATCTCCGCCCGTTGGTCGATCGTCCCAGAATAGAGTTTCCAAGCGAACTCGAACATCTCCGGGTCATCCGCGATCCGCTCCCGCATCTGTTCGTGGACTACCGTTTTCGGAAGATCGGCGTTGCAGTCTGCCTGATACAGCATCTGGACAACGAGTTCACGGGCTTTGCTGCGACGCGACATAGAGAAACCGAAAGAGTGAGGCGAACGGGCAGGAAAACAGGGGAGATCAGGGCAATTGGCGGAGGACATCGACCAACTCAATCGCTGCCAAGGCGGCCTCAGCCCCCTTGTTGCCGACCTTGCCTCCCGCTCTGTCCAGGGCCTGCTCCATCGTCGGGCAGGTGAGAACCCCAAACATGATGGGCACTCCCGTTCGCTGGCCCGCCTGCATCAGACCTTGGGCGGTGGCGTGATTGATGTATTCGTGGTGTGTGGTCGAGCCTTGAATGACCGCTCCCAAGGCGATCACTGCGGCATATTTGCCAGATTTGGCGAGTTTCTCGGCGACCAGCGGCAGTTCGTACGACCCCGGCACCCAGACCGCGGTGATATGAGACTCGGACGCTCCGTGTCGCCGCAAAGTGCTCACCGCCCCCTCCAGCAACCGTCCGGTCACCAGATCGTTGAATCGTGAAACCACGATGGCGAACCAGTCATCGGACCTCGCCAGCATCTGACCTTCTATCGCCTGAAACATGTGTTCGCCAGACTCCCAAGTGCCCCACAGCATGCCCAGCCGCAGAACCTTTCATCATATCACTCCCCACGCCAGCACGCGAATCGCAGGCAAAGATACATCACTTTGACATCACTTTGGGATTGGTGTTCATGGGAATGTCTCGATTTCCCCCTGTCACTTTGTTCAGGTTTCGTAACGAAGTTCCCCAGATCCTCTCCGGTAAAACAGGTTAACCCCATACGACAATGAAAGTTATCGATCAACTATGTTTCTCGCAGGAAGGGAACGGCAAATGCATGTAGACGCCAGCAGCTTGCGGTGCGCCCGCTTTGTGGGCTTGGAGATTCTGCTGTGTCCCTCGACTCGATCAGTCACGAACGTGCTCGACGTGCGCTGTCGCATGGGGGAGGGATCGACGGGATCTTGTTTATGTTGTTGGCCGCCACGGGGGTCTCGGTGGTGGTGATTTTATT
>JANOKO010001280.1:0-1246 GCA_031419335.1 Planctomycetota bacterium | reverse complement strand
AAAAAAAAAAATAAACCCCCCCCCCGACCCCCCCGTTTGTCCCCGGGTGCCCCCACCGGGCAAACCACGGGTCCACACGGATCGAACTCAGTGGCGGCACAGCCTTGATTCATCCGAGATCACAGCACCGTTGTCCGGCATCTCCCTTGACCTCCATCGAAGGAATCCCGACCGATGCAAAACCTGAACTGCGAACTCTCTCGACCGACCACGGTGCCGAGCGGCTACCGACCTGGTGAGCGATCAATCCTCGTGGCGGGCATGGGTGAGGGTGCAAGGCCGTTCCTCCCTCTGAGTGTCACCACGGGCCATCTGGTGCGATCAGTGAACGAAGGGGCGAAATGATGCGACACATGACCTGCGAAGTCTGCAAACGATCCGTTCCGCTCACGAGCGATCTGTTGGCGAGCGCGGCACTCGACCTGATGGCAACGATGACCTGCCCATGCGGAGCGGTCCTTGAGGCCGCCTACGTCGACAACAAGCTGGTCACGGCGAGTGTCCCACGGCTGATGCGGTTCTCTGCTACCGGGCCGGTGATGTTCAGCAGCCCGAACGCAGGGGGCCACGATGCGTAACTCACTCGACTTGAACAACCGACGCGACCGACTTCAGCGGCAAGTCTCGAAGATGCTGGACCAGCGGATTTCGATTGTGTTTGGGAGCGAATTGGGGCTGGTCGAGATGCGAGCGAAGGACGCGGCACTCGGGGTGCGGTTCGAGGATCTGCAAGCCGAGCGGAACAAGGAGATGGCGGTTCTGTTGCAGCCGGAATTGATCTGAGGTGCGAACATGATGCCCATTGTCCTGCCGGAGATGCGTTGTCTCCGGCAGGGCGGTCGGGCTTCTACTGCTCAACATTGAAGGACTGACACATGGGCGACTCGACCGACGAAACGGAACTGATCGGCAGGAACGAACTCGGTCGATTCGAGCCGGGGAACCGCTGTTCGGCGAACCGATCCAGCCGAGCGGCTGAACTCAAGCGGGCGTTCAACGAGGCCGTGACAGAGAGCGACGTTGCGGAGATCGCACGCACACTGGTGAGGCAGGCCATCGACGGCGACGTACAGGCGGCCAAGCTGGTGTTGGATCGGTGCTGCGGTAAGGCTGACGGCTCGCCTACTGTGGCGATCCAGAACAACGTCGCGACCCAGCCCCCGAACAGCGAGCCGGTGAGTGCTGCTACGATCGTGGCGCGGCTCAAGGCGCGGCGTGAAGCCGAGCGAGCCGAGCAATCCGCTCA
>JANOKO010001279.1:0-1041 GCA_031419335.1 Planctomycetota bacterium | reverse complement strand
ATCGCCTCGCGAGCGCTGGCCGAGATTGAAAGTGATACGAGCGTTAGAGCCGAGCCGATGTGGCCGTCGTCTCCTTCCCGGTGGAAGGGAATTGCGGCGGCGCTCGCGGCGTGTGTGCTGATCGCTGTGGTCTGGCGGTCGTTCTTGGGGCCTTCGTCGACTCCCGAGGTGGTCGAACTTCTGCCGCCGGTGGTGCCTTCCGTTGTGGAACAAGCACCGCCCGAGCAGGTCGCCATCGCTCCGGTGGTCGAGACCGGTCCGCCCACGCTGATGGCGTTACGGCGGGCCGCAGCTGAGTCGGATGAAGCCCTCGATCGGTTGCTCGTGCAGAGTAGTCGTTCGCTTCAATCCTCCCGACTCGATCTCCATGCACTCGATCAGGAAACACTCCGATGAAACGTACCTTGTTGATGCTAGCCGGTTGTGCTGTGGTCTGGACACAGATGGCCTGGCCAGTCCGAGCGGCCGAGCCAGTGGTCCCCGTTCGAACAGAAGTCACCACTGCGGCCTCACCGAATGCAGCGGTGATCTACTGGACCGCCTTTGCGGCCCTCCCGACCATCACCCTGGAGCAGCGGGAGAAGATGACAGCTGCCGCTAAGGCGAGTTCAGAACCGATTTCGGATGAGGTGCGGGCGACTCTGCCTCAGTACGAAACGGCCCTGCATGAGATGCACCGCGCTGTCCAGTGCGAGGCGTGCGATTGGCAACTCGACTATGCAGCCGGTCCACACTTGCTACTGCCGCATCTGCAACATGCCCGCGATCTGGCATGGGCGGGGCTGGTGCGGGCTCGAGTTCGATTCGAAGCTGGGCAGAACGAGGCGGCGCTCAACGATGTGCTGGGCGTACTCCGGATGGGGCGAGATTGCGGTCGCAGCCCGGTCATCATCTCGATGTTGGTTGATCTCGCGATTGAGCGTCTCTCCTTCGAGGTGCTGGCCGCGAACCTCTCCCAGCTGACTCCCGATCAACTGAACCGACTGCCGCAGCGGCTGAAGGCTTTACCGCCGACTGCGACTTTCGCTGCGGCATTCCGAA
>JANOKO010001278.1:0-3822 GCA_031419335.1 Planctomycetota bacterium | reverse complement strand
TGATGGGACCAAAATCAACTTCAAGAAGACGGTGCTCGATACGGTCTTCCGCAGTGAAGGCGTCGGGATCGGCGACCTCGATAACGACGGCATCATGGACATTGCCGCTGGAAGCCAATGGTACCGTCAGCAAGTGAGTCCCAATGGTTCGATCGAAGTCAAATCAGTCCTGCCCTACCGATGGGCGACTCAATCGATCATCCCTGCGAAGGAGTTCGACCCAAAGGGCTACAGCGACTCGTTCATGAACTACCCGGACGACATCAACGGTGACGGCCGCCTCGATCTGGTCGTAGTCGACTTCCCTGGAAAGCAAACGTGGTGGTTTGAGAATCCGGGAGGAGATAGAGGAGAGACGAGAGAGGAGAGACGAGAGCCAGAAGCGTCAGCGCCCGGAGCCTCTGTCGATCAACCTTCAACCATAAACCATCAACCATCCTTCTGGCCTCGCCACGAAATGATCCCGGTCACCAACAACGAAAGCCCGCAGTACCTCGACGTGAACGGAGACGGAGTTCGTGAACTCGTCGCGGGCTTTGAGAACGGGCTGATGGGAATCTCGACGCGGCAGAGCTTGGCCACTGCTCCGTGGAAAATGCTGGCCATCGGAGCCCCAGGAACGGTCGACATCCAGCGGTTCTATCATGGCCTCGGCATCGGGGACATCGACCAAGACGGGCGGAACGACATTGTCGTGCCCGCAGGCTGGTGGAAGGCACCCGACGTGATGATCACGACACCGTGGACCTTCAACGAGGCCAAGCTCGGCGGCGGCTGTTCGCAGATGTACGTCTACGACTTCGACGGGGATGGGGACAACGATGTGCTGTCGGCCAGCCCGCATGACTACGGCATCTGGTGGCATGAGAATGTGAGCGGACGAGAGAGAAGAGACGAGAGAAGAGAGCCAGAGAAGAAAGAGCCGGAAGCGTCAGCGCCCGGAGCCGCTGGCCAAAAGCCATCCGCCATCAGCCATCAGCCCACCTTCAAGACTCACGAGATCGAAAAGACCTTCAGCGAGACCCACGCGGTCGTCCTCGCTGACATCAACGGCGATGGGTTGCCGGACTTCGTGACCGGCAAGCGCTGGTGGTCCCACGGCGGACATGGTCCCGGCGGGGGAGAGCCAGCTGTGCTGTACTGGTTTGAGCTGAAGCGAGAGAACGGGACCGCGACGTGGATTCGCCACACGATCGACGAAGACAGCGGCGTCGGCACCGCCTTCGAAGTCGCCGACATCAACGGCGACGGGTTGCTTGACTTTGCGATCTCGAACAAGAAGGGGACATTCGTGTTCGAGCAGGAGCGGAAGTAGCAGCGAGCGGCAGATGTCAGTCTGCCGAGTCTCAACGAGATACCACTTCGTGCCACTTCGGTCATCCTTGAACCGATTTTTACCGCAGAGGACGCGGAGTTTCGCAGAGGAAGAGCAAGGGGAGGAGTGAAGCGATACTCGCAGCGTGTTCCCCCTCTGACTCTGCGTCCCTCCGCGTCCTCCGCGGTAGAATTTCCCGACCCCCCTGATTGAGATAACAGCCGATGAACCCTAACGAAGTCAGCGGACAGATCATTGATGCCGCGATGCATGTCCATTCGGCACTCGGCCCAGGCTTGCTGGAATCAGCCTATGAGGGCTGCTTGGCGTTTGAACTGGTAAGTCGCGGGTTGCGTGTTCAAAGACAATTGGAGTTGCCCGTCATGTATCGCGATCATCGAATCGATGTCGGGTTTCGACTGGACCTGTTTGTGGCAGAGCTGGTCATTGTCGAGATCAAAGCCGTCGAACGGATTATTCCGATTCACGAAGCCCAGCTTTTGACCTATCTCAAGCTAGCGGACAAGCGAGTCGGACTGCTCCTCAACTTTCATGTCCTCCACATGCGGGATGGCATCAAGAGGATGGTGAATAATCTGTAGGAATCTCTCTTCCCTCCTCCGCGTCCTCTGCGGTAAAGACTCGCCGTGGGAGCATGTTTCACCGCAGAGGTCACAGAGTTTCGCAGAGGAAGAGAGTCGCAAGTGCGGCACACGATTGACGAAGACAGCGGCGTCGGGACGGCCTTCGAGGTGGCTGACATCAACGGCGATGGTCTGCTCGACTTTGCGATTTCGAACAAGAAGGGAACGTTCGTGTTCGAACAGGAGCGAAAATGAAGGGTCGCGGGATGGCTCGACGGAAAGACTGAACGAGTGGTCCACCAATGCTCGATCGTCGCACTTTGACTTCCATCAAGGCCCGAGTCCAGGCATTGCGCACCCCGCGAGAGGTGGAGGACACTCTGACTCGGAGGTGAACCGATGATCCGTTTGATCACATCCATCCCGCGGCACCACCACCGACTCGCGATCAGCTCGCAGTGGTTGCTGTCAAAGCCTCATCCCTGGACAGATAGTGCGGCCAGAGCTTGAACAGGCTCATATTCTGTAAGACGGAAAGCATCTGCGCATTGGCCGCACAGAAACTGGCTTTGTTTCCGCGGGTCTTGACCTCGCGGAGCATCGAGACCAGCGCCCCGATGAACTCGGAACCGAAGTAATCCATTTTCTCCAGGTTCACAATCAAGTGCTTGGATCCCGGCTTCATCATGTGACCGCGAATCGCATTGGTCTCGGAGTGCAAATCCGTATAGCGAAACCCATTTCCATCACCCATGGGTGTGATGATGACGACTTCGCCCAACTGTTCGATCTGAAAAATCTTGAGAGGGGTCAGCATGCCGAGAGAACTCCTGAAGTGATCCTGGATTGTAGCAGCCGTTCGATGGGGAGGAATAGGGGTGGATTGATGCGATTGTTCACCGTGCTGGCGAGGCCGATGTCGGTGCCCCATACTGTTGTTCGTAGAATGCTTGAGTCAATGGGAGCATGGGCCAGCACATGAACGGGACTGAGATCAACTCCGATGGCATCGAATCCGAGTTTGGCGTTCCGTTTCCGGGACGTATTCTGGAGCCAGATCAGTGGGCCAAGACGGCGCTCAAACAATGGCCCGAAGGATGGCTGAATTGGGACGAGCTATTTGGCCGCTCGGGGCCTGTCCTGCTCGATATTGGGGTCGGAAACGGACGTTCGGCCTTGACGCATGCTTACCGTCACCCCGAATTCAACATTGTGGCGGTCGACATTCTGCCCGTGGTGATTCGCTATGCGACACGGAGGGGAAACCAGCGGGGGCTGTCGCAGTTGCGGTTCGGGGTGATCGGGGGTCGTGAACTCCTGGAGCGGCATGTACCCCGTGCTTCGGTCACTGAAATTCACTGCTACCATCCCCAGCCCTACTACCGCTCGGACGAGATCGTTCGTCGACTGGTGACTCCCGATTTTCTGCTGTTGATATGGCAGGCACTCGCCCCCGGCGGAAAGTTTGTGTTGCAGACCGATCACCCGGCCTACTGGGCATACATGAAAGACATCTGCTCATTCTTTTTCGACTTTTCTGACCACCCGGCCCCCTGGCCCGATGCTCCCTCGGGGCGTTCGCGCCGTGAGTTGATTGCCCGCAGCAAAGGGCTAGCGATCTTTCGGGGGATTGGTACGAAGCGCACGGAACTCGATCCGGTCCAGGCCACTCAACTGGCCACCACGCTGCCACTCCCCGTCTTCAACGCCGACCGACGGCTGCTCGAAGTCGACTCGATGGAATTCGGGCAAAGCCAGACACCCAGGCGCAGACGCCGTTGATGCTGGACAGCCGCGCCGGACTTTCCCCAGCCCGTTGCGAGCGCAGCTCTCATCGTTTAGATTCGCACTGATATGTAGCCTTCGGGACAGGGATCGTCCGTCGGCTGGGGCAATACGGGGGCGAACGCCTCCTCCCTGAAC
>JANOKO010001277.1:0-7357 GCA_031419335.1 Planctomycetota bacterium | reverse complement strand
CCCCCCCCCCTGTGGGGGCTCGGTATTGTCTGTTCCCCCACCGCCTCGGCGGGGGGCGAGCGACACGAGCGTCTGTGGCATGCCCTGTGGGGAGAACCTCGTGCCTCGTCAAGGCTCAGAGTTGGGGTTAAGCCAAGCTCGCCTGGGAGGGCGAAGCTCCTGCTGAGCCGCGAGCCAGGGGACGCGCGGTCTGGTGGATGCGGCTCGGCAGGAGCCTCGCCCTCCCGAGGGAGGCGAACCCACAAATCAAGCCTTGACGGGACTCTAGAACACATCCCGGAGGAAGTGGTGGCTGCCCAATTGGACGGTCGCTGGTCCAAACGCCGACAGCCGGAAAGCCCCGTCCCAACTGCCGTAGGAGTAGGTCGTCACGCCGTTCTGGGTGCTGGCCTCATAGGCCGACTTGCCGCCCTCCAGCGTCACCATGACAAACCCCGCCTCGCCCTCCTTCAGCAGCCCCGCATGCACTGCGGCGGTGCCGAGATCGGAATCATCCGTGTAGGATCCGGTGCCGTAGACCGAACCATTGAGGCTGCCTACGACATAGACCGCGAACGGCGGCTTGTCCTGGCCTCGCAGTTCGTAAACGGTGGTCAATTCCTGACCTGCTCCGTCAATGCGGAAGCTGCCTCCGAAGCTGTGGTAAGGTCGGGTGGTTACGCCATTCCGGGTACTGCCTATATACGAGTCCTTTCCGGGAAGGATCGTGAACCGGACCATCGCAATTTCACCCGCCTTTAGCACCCCGGCATGCACAGCTGCGGCGGAGAGGAGTGAGTCATCGGTGTAGATGTTGTTCTCGCCTCCCCAGACATAATCGCCGACCGAGCCGGTGACTTTGCGGTAAAAGGACTTATCGTTTTGGCCACGGAGGTCTGTGACGTAGACCGGTTCTGCCGGATTCGTTGCCGTGGCGACGGTGGGTTCGGGGAGGCCGCTAGCCGCTTCGGCCTGCGTCTGAATCTGACGAATCATCTCGCGAACGGCAACGGCTTCATCGAGCTGGGTGTTGCGGCAGTAGGCGTCTTGCAGGGCTTGCAGTGATTGAATCAGCGCCGCTCGTTGGGCGTTGGCGTTTTGAAGGGGGCTGCTGCTTCCGTAGACGGAGTAGTCGGTGTCAATACCGTAGGCAGACCGTTCAGATCGAAGTCGAAGGGTCATCCGGCCGCCATCAATGACGGGCACCAATGTCGCCGGTCCATAACCGGGTGCTGGGATGAGTTCGCTTCTGAGTAGAACATCCACCTCCGCATCCGGCAGGCCAATCAGTTCCTCCTCTTCTTCTTGGATGATGATGCGGGGTTTGACCGTGAGGATTAGCTCTGATTTGGGAGAATTAGGAATCTCCACCGGCTGGTCTGGAACGACTCGCTCGCCGAATTCATGGACAACTTCCACCTCTTGTGCCACGCACAAGGCTCCCGAGATCAGCCCCACAACCACCACAGCCCAGCACGCCAGACGCGACATTTCGTTTCTCCGGAAATTGGGTGAATGCCCCTGCGACAGACGTATGACGCACGAACTGGGAGATAATTGCAAGAGGAATTGGATTTTGTGAGCGGTGAGTCGCTAGCCGCTCACTCGCTCTCTCGCCAAACCCTGGATCGGGAGGCTATAACGCCACACGGGTGATCTCAGAAAACTGTCCCCCGGAGTCCGCAACGGATTGTCCCATGAAGCTTGAAACCAAGGTCTGGCTGGTGATCTTCGCCTTCGCGGGGTTGTACCTCGCCGTGCGTGCGGCCACGACCGGGATTGGCGTGGGCTACAGCGAGACCGTCGACGGGATCACTCAGCCAACAACCTATACCCAGGCACAGCTCGGGTTTGGTGAGGTCAGTTGGTCGCGGACCGCCGGGATCTGGACAGCCGCGTTCATGACACTGGCAGTGATGTCATTTCTGTACCGGGACAATGTGATCTACAAGCTGTCAGAGTCGGTATTTGTCGGAGTTTCAGCGGCGTACTGGATGATTGTCAGCTTCTGGACCGTGCTGGTGCCGAATCTGATGGGGAAGCTGCTGCCACAGTTGACGCAGTCGTGGGCCATGCCGGGACTGTCGCCGGTCCATGACGAGCATTGGGCCATCAATCTCGTGCCGCTGGTGCTGGGGGTGATGCTGCTTTGGCGGTTGGCCCCGAAGGGGACGTGGATCTCGCGGTGGCCGCTAGCGTTTATCATTGGGACCACAGCAGGGCTTAAGCTGGTGAGCTTCTTGCAGGCCGACTTTATGAGCCAGATCAAAGCCTCGATCAAGCCGCTCCTGGTTGTGGACGCGAGCGGGGCTGTGGTGTGGCTCGACAGTTTCTCCAACACGATCCTGCTGATGAGCATGCTAGCGGCACTGACCTACTTTTTCTTCTCCTGGGAGCACAAAGGAGCGTTCGGCAAGGTCTCGCGCGTGGGAGTGCTGGTGCTGATGATCACCTTCGGGGCGGCGTTCGCGAATACGGTGATGGCCCGCATCGCACTGCTCGGGATTCGGTTTGAGTTCCTGTTCGATGACTGGCTGTGGTTGATCGATCTCGACAAGCAACGGCTGGGGATGTGATCTCATGGATCCGCATGGAGTACTTCGGAGCGGAGAACACCCGCCGCAGCATTCATTTCAGATCGCCCACATCACTACGGTGGTGATCATGATCGCTGGCCTGCTGTTGGAAGGCCGAGTCTTTTTCTGTGGCTGCGGCAGTTGGGTTCCATGGGTCACAGATGTGAATAGTTCGCATTGTTCACAGCATATGTTTGATGCCTACAGTGCGTCGCATGTGTTGCACGGACTGGTCTTTTTTGCTGTGTTTTGGCTATTGCGGGCGCAGATCAGCACGGCGTGGAGGTTGTGGGGCTGCTTGGCTGTGGAGGCTGCCTGGGAGATCTTGGAAAACTCGGATTTCGTGATTGAACGCTATCGGACAACCACAATCGCGCTGGGCTACGAGGGGGACTCGATCACAAATTCTCTGTGCGATCTGGCGAGTTGCATGGGGGGCTATTTGCTGGCAGCTCAAATCCCTTGGAAATGGTCCTGGGCATTTTTTCTCGGTGTGGAGTGGGTGATGCTGGCGACAATTCGAGACTCGTTGGTCCTGAATGTTGTCATGCTGGTTTGTCCACTGGACGTGATCAAGCAGTGGCAGATGGGCGGATAACGGATGGTTGAGGGTGTCTGGTTTATCGACCGGAGTGGGGGAGCTGAGTACGAAACGCGATTCACCGTCGGACGGGCCCGACGTTCTGACTCGTCTGGCTGACCGCTGAAAGCTGACGGCTGAAAGGTCACTTTCCGCTTCACTTGCCGGTGTCTCCGGGATGCGATATCCTTCGCAGTTCCGACCACTGGAGGTCATTTCGGGGCATTCCCCGGTCAGGTCGTCGGAGTCAGGATTTTCACGCCATGCACAAGCTCATTCACGTTGCCGAAAAGCCGAGTCTTCGGGCTGTCCCACTAAAATTTGAGGTCGGTGACAACGTCGATGTCCACACCCGCATTCTGGACGGGGACAAGGATAAGGAACGCATTCAGATTTTCGCCGGGGTCGTGATCGCCCTGCGTGGACGCGGCATCGGTGAGATGTTCACCGTCCGTCGCATCGTCAACGGAGAAGGAGTGGAGCGGACCTTTCCGACAAACAGTCCGAAGATCGCTGATGTCGTGGTGAAGCGGCACGGTGTGGTCCGTCGGGCCAAACTGTACTTCCTGCGGGATCGGATCGGCAAAGCCACTCGTCTGACCGAGCGCCGAGCCAAGGCTGCTCCCACAACCTGAAACCGCTGTGTCATCCCTTGAAAATAACCTTGTGACTGACGTTGTCACGAGGGTTTTTGCATCGAAGACCTTGACGGTGTGCCAGAGATCCAGTGATCCACGGTGGGCATTCCTCTGCACGCCTTCGGGCGGCGGGCAGAATGCAGAAAACAACCACACCTGGTTGCTTGACCATCACCGTTGGCACCGGTACACTCCTCGACTTCCCAAAAAACCGGCCCTAACGGGCTGTGAGTTCCGGACAGAGAGCATTTGACCTCATGCCGACCATCAATCAGCTGATCCGCAAGCCGCGGCAGAAGCAATCCACGAAGACCAAGACTCCGCTGCTGGAAGGCTGCCCGCAGAAGCGTGGCGTCTGCTTGCAGGTGCGGACAATGACTCCGAAGAAGCCGAACTCGGCCCTTCGTAAGATCGCTCGTGTGCGTTTGTCCAATGGCAAGGAATTGACGGCCTACATCCCCGGCGAAGGCCACAACCTTCAGGAGCACAGTATTGTGCTCGTGCGTGGTGGCCGTGTCCGTGACCTTCCCGGTGTGCGGTACAAGATCGTCCGCGGCGTACTCGACACTCTTGGTGTGTCGGCACGTAAGCAGGCCCGTTCCCGTTACGGGGCCAAGCGTCCCAAGGCCAAGTAAGGCCCTGATTTTCGTCTTTCGCTCAGCGAAAGCACATCCTTTCGCCAAGCGAAAGGCGACCACCTCACACCAGCCTTCAGCAGATTTCGTGACTCGGAAAACCAAATGGCTAAGAATTTCACCGCCAGTGAAGATCAGTTGCAGCCCGACGCCAAATTCGGCTCGCTGCTCGTGTCGAAGTTCGTCAACTGCATGATGCGTGACGGCAAGAAGTCGGTTGCGCTGCGTGTCTTTTACGACGCAATGGACATCATCAAGAAGAAATTGCCAGAAACCAGCGAGTTGGAAGTCTTTCAGCACGCCGTCGACAACGTCAAGCCATCGATCGAAGTCCGGTCGAAGCGAGTCGGTGGGGCCACCTACCAAGTTCCGACTCCTGTCGGCACTCGTCGGCAACGCGCATTGGCGATTCGGTGGATTCTGGAAGCCTGCCGGGGACGCAAGGGACGCGGAATAGCGGCCTCGTTGTCCGACGAGTTTATGGCTGCCTACAAGCGTGAAGGGGCTGCCATGACCAAGCGGGAAAACGTCCACAAGATGGCCGATGCCAACAAGGCCTTCGCCCACTTCGCGTGGTAATCGGTCAGTCGCTCGCGACTGCCGGATGATCCTCACAGATCACAGCGAGATCATCAAATTGAATTCCAAAAGGAGGCTTCCGGCAACGGTAGCCTCCTTTTGCTTTTAGAAGCGGTCGGTTCTCTGTCCTTTGAGAGACTTCGGAAGTCTGGTCGCTCAACCCTCAACCCTCAACGATCTCCCATGTCCACCATCGCGACCCCGATCGACAAGATTCGCAACATCGGCATCGTCGCGCACATCGACGCGGGCAAGACGACGACCACCGAGCGAATCCTGTACTACACCGGTGAATCCCACAAAATGGGCAACGTCGATGACGGCACTGCCACCACCGACTTCGACCCCGAAGAGGCCCAGCGCGGCATCACCATCTACTCGGCAGCCATCTCCTGTCGCTGGAAAGACATCTTCATCAATCTGATCGACACCCCCGGGCATGTCGACTTCACCGCAGAGGTCGAGCGCAGCCTCCGCGTGCTGGATGGGGCGTGCGTGGTGTTCAGCGCGGTCGAGGGGGTCGAGGCCCAAAGCGAAACCGTTTGGCGGCAGGCCACCAAGTACAACGTCCCCCGTATCTGCTTCATCAACAAGATGGACCGCATCGGGGCCAGCTTCGAACGCACGCTGGGACAGATGCAGCGCCGACTGCGGGCGGAGCCGGTGCCGCTGTTCATCCCGATGGGGGCGAGTACCACCTTCACGGGGATCATCGACCTCATCGAGCGCAAGGCGATGTACTTCGACGAGGCGTCTCTGGGCACCAAGATCAAGATCACCGACATTCCGGAAGAGTTCCAATCCGTCGCGGAGGAGTGGCGGGCCAAGCTGATCGAGGCCGTCGCCGTCTTGGATGACACCGCCATGCAAGCGTATCTGGACACCGGCGACCTCCCCGTCGAGATGATCCACACGCTGCTCCGCCAGGCCACGCTGCAAGGGAAAATCCAGCCGACTTTCTGCGGCACATCGCTGCACTACTGTGGGGTGCAACCGCTGCTGGACGGCGTGATTCGTTACCTCCCCAGTCCGCTCGATCGCCCGCCGGTCGAGGGTGACAACCCCACCGCCCGCAAGCAGGACGAGTTGCGCGTGACCCGCAAGCCTGATCCGGACGAGCCGTTCGCGGGACTGGTGTTCAAGATTCAGACCGACAAGCATGCCGACCTGTGCTGGATGCGGGTTTACTCGGGCGTCCTCAAGAGCGGGTCGCGGCTGCTGAACCCACGCACCGGAAAAAAGGAACTCATCAGCCAACTGTGGCACATCCAGGCCGACGCCCGCGAGAAGATCGAAACCGACTTCGTGGGCCCCGGCGGGATTGCTGGAGTGGTCGGCCCCAAGGAGGTCGTCACCGGCGACACCCTCTGTGACCAGAAACATGGCATTCTGCTAGAAGCGATCGTCTTCCCCGAGACGGTGATCTCCGTGGCCGTCGAGCCAGAAACCGGCGACGACCGCAAGAAGCTGGAAGAGGCCCTCGCCCGCCTGGCCAAGCAAGACCCGACCTTCCGGGCCAAGGTCAGCGAAGAGACCGGCCAGACGATCATCAGCGGCATGGGGGAGCTGCACCTGGAGGTGCTGCAGAAGCGACTCCTGCGGGACTTCAACCTCAACGTCAAGGTCCACAAGCCCCGAGTCTCGTACCGCGAAACGGTGCGAAACTCAGCCGTTGGCGAGGGCACGTTCCACCGGGCTGTGCAAGGGGTGATCCAGCGGTTCGGGATCAAGATCCGCGTCGAGCCGTTCGAGGGCAAAGAGCCCGTCACCGTCGCCAGCGGGCTGAAGCACGATGAGGTGCCGGTCGATGTGGCCAAGCTGATTCATCAGGCAGTTCTCGAATCGGGCCAGTCGGGCGGCATGGTCGGCTACCCACTGATGCACGTCAAATTCACCGTCGTTTCCGTCGACTACACCATCGGCGAATCGACCGAAGAAGCGATCCGCACAGCTGTCTCCCAAGCCGTCCACGCCACGCTGACCAAGGCCGATGTGGGCCTCCTGGAGCCGATCATGAAGATCGAAGTCGTGACCCCCGCCGAATTCATGGGCAACATCCAAGCAGACCTGAACCAGCGGCACGCCCGGATCATGGGAGCGGAACCAAGAGACCACCTGACCGCGATCGAAGCCGAAGCGGCCCTCTCGCGAATGTTCGGGTACTCAACGCAAGTGAGAAGCCTCTCCCAAGGCCGAGCCAGCTACAGCATGGAACCGCTCAAGTACGACTTCGCCCCGCAGTCGGTCCTGGATGACATGATGGGCCGGTGAGGGGCCACCGTAAAGTAGCAGAAGTCGTCAGACTTCTGCCGTCCAGAGAAGTAGGTCAGGAACTCCCCTCTTTCTCTTCCTCCCCTCTCCCCCCGGGAG
>JANOKO010001276.1:0-2399 GCA_031419335.1 Planctomycetota bacterium | reverse complement strand
CAAGGGAAGTTCAGTGGCCATCACTTCACTCGTTGCAGGACCAGGAAGTACCCGTCCGTCTGATTCGGCAGTAACTGCCATTTCTCGGGTTCGGTTTGCAGCTCTCTCACATCTTCGGGCCCGTGGATGCGGCTGTAGGGGTGGCGGGTGTCGATCACAATGTAGTCGGTGTCCTCCGGGACGCTGGTCGTGTCACCGGAGACCCGGCGGCGGTATTGGCTGTAGTCGTACGACCGCTCGAAGTGCGTGTAGCGCGGGTGGATAAAATCCGTTGAGGCCACCTTGGCTGTCAACGGGATCAGGTTTGCAATCTTGGCGAATTGAGAGGGTCGTTCATCCGGAATGTAGCGGGATCCCCAATACTCAGGTCTGCCTGAATCCCAGAACTTGAAACTCAGGGGGCTGTTGCTGAAGACCAAGCCGGTCCAGGCCGCACAAGTGAGCGAGAAGGCCAGCACCGCACCACCCGATTGGCAGGACAAGCCTCCCGCCGAGCCGTAATCGGGGGGAGGTGTTGCACTTGGCAGGCGGCTCTGCGGGAGTTTCGCACTCCCGATGTCCGCCCTCCCCCGCCCCAACCGCCCGAGTCCTGCGGCTGCAGCCCAGAGCAACAGCGGTAGAACCGGGGCGTGGAAGTGATGGAACGGTCCGGGAGGATCGCGTGCCAGTTCGTTGAGGCACAACAAGAAGAGTAGTGGCGCAGCTGTCAGCAGTCGTGACGGTGACAACAACGGTAACAGACCCAAAGGAATCAGCAGACAGAGGAGCTGCGAGGCACTCGCTGCCTGGAAGAATTCTCGGCACACCAATCCCGGGCGAGTGAGCATGTTCCAGACAATCTCCGAGGGAGTGTTGCCAAAGGTCTGGTAGTAATTGGCATAATGAATCGTCACTCCCTCTCGAAACCAGGGGAGTAGCACCTTCATGGCTATGAACAGATACGCCACCGAGCCGATCAACAGCCCCCCTCCGAGCCACTGCTGAAACTTGTCGCTGCGTCGCCAGCCATCCCACGCGATCCACAAGCCGAGCGGTCCGAAGACCAGTGTGAAGTCCTCCTGGATGGATAAACCTACCAGCACCCAGATCAGCATCTCGCGAATTCGTTTTGCCTCAAAGGCATTAATCGCCGCCAACACGACGACAACCCCGAAGGCCGTCGGACGAAACGTCTTCACATCGATCGAGATATCTAAATAGTGCAACGGAAACGCCAGCAGTGACAACACCGCCACGCACGCCGCGATGCGCGGCTGGCCCGTGTGCCGCTTCGCGATCGAATACATCGGGAACACCACAGCGGCGATGCCGAGCGACTGGCAGACTTCCAGCAGCAGATGCGAGGGCCAGAGCCAATGCAGCGGCAGTAGCGCGAGATGAATCACCTGGATGTGTTCGCCAAGGAACAGCCCCTGATCGAGGTAGCTGCGGAATCCTTTGCCGTGAGTGAGGTTCCACAGGTGTTCCTCGTACATGGCCGAGTCGCCGTGTGGAATTCTCAGATTGAACCAGAGTCCCCCATTCATTGCGAGATAAACGAGAGAGTAGATGGCGAAGGCCCCCCAGACGAGGCGGCGGGCGAAGCGGTCGTCGGTCTCAGCGGGAGTGTCGAGCAGCGGAGAGGTCGGTCGACGAGTGAGCAGCCACCACTCCCTGGCCACAAGCCCGAAGACGATCGCCCAAAAGAAGACACTCGTCACGGCCAGCGCCAAGTGCAGCCAATCGGCCCCGAGTAGGAAGGCGATTAAGCGCCCCTGCGACCAAGGGAGAAGCAGCAGTAACCAGCGACCACCGCGGATAGCCCATGTGGTCGCCACAACATTCCCAGTCCGACCCGAGAGCCTTGCCGCCAGCCAAGTCCCCATCAACCAGATGCTCCCACCCCACAGTGCGGATGTGAACAACACCCCCTCGGGGCGATTGAGCGTCGCGGCAAAAGTCGCTCCCTCTTCACCCGCTTCCAATTGACATCCAAGCCGGATCACCAAGGCTTGCCAAGTCGACTGGCTCAGATAGGCTGACGCGAACAGCCAGTCCTCGATCACAGTCAGTACCGCGACTCCCAGTGAGAACAGCCCGCCACACAGGCAGAGAATCGCCAATGGCCAGCCGGGGGGAGCAACGCGAGAATCGGTGGGGTGGTGCATATGTGGGTGGGTAATAGTGCTGGTGGGTTCATCCTCTTAGCCACGTTCGCCAGAACGTGGGCGACTGGTTTCGGCGTGTACGGTGGCCACAGTCTTCCGAAGTCTTCGGAAGACTTCGCCGATGATGGAATGTGGCTACGAGAACAACCCCTTCTGGTCGGGCTCGGGGCGGCGGCGTTTGGCCTTGGTGGCAGGAGCAGCGGACTCATTACCGCCGTGAGCAGCATGTTCGGAATCGAACGTCGCCGAGAC
>JANOKO010001275.1:0-7946 GCA_031419335.1 Planctomycetota bacterium | reverse complement strand
GCCGCACTCCCTTGCCCGATGACGGCTCAAACATAGATGTTTAATTGGGTTACGTCAGCGCGGCTTTTCGGATAGCCTTCTAGTATACCCACCGTGTCTGGACGGGATTTCAATACAGTGGCTCCCTCGACTTGGGATTTGCAGCACGTCATGACGAATCATACCACGCCGCAGGCCCCCCACTCGCACTACATGCCTCAACTCGATGGGCTACGGGCCGTGGCGGTGTTTGCGGTTGTGTGGTCGCATTGGATGCTGGGGCATCCTTGGGCTCTCCCTGTCGGGCTGCCGATGGGGCATTTTGGAGTCCAGCTGTTCTTTGTGTTGAGTGGTTTTCTGATCACGGGGATCTTACTCCGGGCGAAGCCCCCGGCGGATGCGTCGCGTGGACCAGCGCTCAAACAGTTCTTCATCCGGAGGGCACTGCGGATATTTCCAGCGTATTACCTGCTCCTGGCGATGGTTTGGCTGACGGATTTCAGCGATGCACGTGAGCGAATTGTCTGGCACGCGACTTATACGACGAACATCTACTTGTGGCTGACCAAGGCGTTCTCTCCGCTGTCGCACTTCTGGTCGCTCTCTGTTGAGGAGCAGTTCTATCTTCTTTGGCCGTGGGTGGTGTTGTGGACTTCGCCGCGGACACTACTGCGAATCGCGATCGCTATGATCCTCGGCACGCCCGTGTTTCAGATCGTCATGCAATCGTGCTGGCCTCTCACCGAGCCCACCGTACTCATGCCCAGTGCTGCTGATGCTCTGGGTGCCGGAGCTCTCCTCGCCCTGGTCGAGAATCATGGAGAGTGGAAGCAGACCTTCCGCCAGATTCAAGTGCTGGCCTGCCTGCCGATTTTTGTGATCCTGCAAGGTGAGGCGTACCTCCAGGGGATCGGACTCGCGGGAGCTGCCGAATCGATTCGTGAGACGACGATGGTCATCACCTTCTCACTCGTCGTATCACTCGCGGCCTCCGGCTATCGCGGTCCGGTGGGCTGGGTGTTGTCTCATCCGCTGCTGACCGGGATTGGCAAGATTAGCTACGGGATTTATCTGATCCACAACTTCATGCCGCATCTAGTCGTGTGGTTCTTGAACTGGTCCTCCATCGGTGTGGGTGGATACTTCGCCTTGCATCCCGGCTGGCAGTTCTTGATCCTGTGGGTCACGACGTTATGCCTCGCGGGTTTGAGTTGGGTGTGCTTGGAAAGTCCGTGTTTGCAACTCAAGGAACGCTGGGGAACCGCCCATCCATCCCAGAAGTTGTGAGTCTTCGACGACCACGGTGGGGGAGGCGCGCCGACCCCCTGTTCAGGATGTTACTCACCCCGGACCGGTCGCCGCATCAAGGCATCTGTCGCTTCTCGCGGGGACAGCCCTTCAAATAACACCCGGAACACCTGCTGCGTAATGGGCATCTCGATCCCCATCTTGCGGGCCAGGGCGCACACGCTGCGAGAGGTGTTCACCCCCTCGGCCACTGCCACCATGCAGCCGAGGATTTCTGCCCATGTTTCACCCTGTCCCAGTCGATGCCCGACACTGCGGTTGCGACCGTGGGGGCTAAAGCACGTGGTCATCAAGTCCCCCAGGCCGGCGAGCCCCGCAAACGTCTTTTCCAAGGCTCCGCTGTGGACGCCGAAGCGGGTCATCTCCACGATCCCGCGTGTCATCAGGGCGGCTTTCGCATTGTCGCCATAACCCAATCCGTCGCAGATCCCAGCGGCAATCGCGATCACATTCTTGAGCGCTCCCCCCAGCTCAACTCCCACGATGTCTGTGTTCGTATAGACCCGGAATCGGTCTGTCGTGAACAACTGCTGGACTTGCTTAAGGAGAGCTAAGTCATGCCCGGCCACAACGACGCTGGAGGGCATGCCGCGAGCGACCTCTTCGGCGTGACTCGGTCCACTCAGGGCGACAACAGGTCGACCGGGCAGCTGCGCTTCGAGAATTTGACTGGGCCGCAGTAGCGACCGGTTGTCAATCCCTTTGATGAGGCTGACGACAGGGACGCCCGGACCCAGATGTGGTCCCAGCGCATGCAAAGCGTCACTCAGAAACTGCGTTGGAATCCCCACCACATAGCAGTCGGCCCCGTCACAGGCGGCTTCGGCATTGTGGGTCAAGACGACCGCTGCCGGGAGCTGGACCCCTGGGAGCAGCCGTTTGTTTTCCCGATTCCGCGCGATCTCGGCGGTAAGCAGAGCATAACGGCCCCACAGAGTGACCCGCACTCCCGGCTGCGAGGCCAGAAGCACAGCGCAGGCGGTAGACCACGCTCCACTACCGAGAATTGTGATGCGTTCCAGAGGGTGTGGGGAATCGGAGATCGGATCAGTCCCGAAGGCGGATGGGAACGTGAATGGATGCCAGAAGTGATCAGAGCCTCAGATTCGTAATAACCGTCAGGTCATCCGAAATCGCCCCCTGGGTCTGGCAGGGAAACACGGCGTGACGCAAATACGGTTTGCGAGCCGCTGAAGGCGACCTAGTGTTACAGGACCATTCTCCGCACACGCGAAGGCAGAATAATGCAAGCCACCATCGAGCAACAACCGAGCCATACGGAACTTCCCTTCGTCGATCGTCGCCAGTCCACTGCGGATTCCTCCGAACGACGCGAACGTCGCCAGTTCCAGGACTCCCGTGAAGCCGGACGCCCAGAGGTCAACGAACTCGCCAGCGCTGTGGATGTCTACAAGCTGGCCCACCATCGCCGGTTCATTACATTTGAGGAACTGTACGATGTCATGGTCTCATTGGGTTATCACAGGTAAATCGGACAGGTCTCGCTGAAGCCAGCAAAGTCGCCGGACTCTTCGGGTCCGGTGGTTCCGCGTCCGCTGAGCGGGGCACCCACTCATCGAGAACACGAGCGCTGCAATCAGCGTGTTTTTCAAACGTCCATGCGGCGGGGACATCGCCCACACCGGACTCGGAGAGTCCGGCGACTTTGGGGCACCCGTGCGACTGCGACCTCGAACACTTTGTCGAGTTCAGCGCGGATTATCTTATGAGTCGGTGCAATTCAGGACAGAACCGTTCCCCTGAAGCGGAACTACTTCCCTTTCTCCCCTGAACTCGACACCTTAATCTTCGGCTTCTTTCCGCCTCCCAGCAGCCCGCTAAGCTTCTCCTGGGCCGTTGCGGCATCGAGGCTGGAGTTGAGCTGCATGACTTCAAATCTGGTAGTCGGCTTGGCGGCTTCGTCGAGTGACTCGATCAGTTGGGCGATGTCTTCCATCAGTCCGCTGGCGGAGGAGACGACCAGCGAGTTGGAGATTTCATCCACCCCGATCGAGAGCAGCCCCTTAAAGCGGATTGGAGTATCCTTGGGCTCGTCCTTTTTGGTCGTGTCGGAATTGCTGCGACCGAAGACGTAGCTGGTGGAGGGGCCTTGGGATTGCGGGGGCTGCTTGTCGTCACCCTTGGGTTGGAGCGCGGGATCGGACGAACTAAGCAGGTCGCGATACACGGCTTTGACCGTGTCGGAGATCACCGATGCCTGCGAATACTTCAGTCCGAAGATTCGCGTCACGCGAATGGCTCGCGGGTCGTTCGATTCGGGGAGATCGTAGACCTCAATCAGCTTCTCGATGATGACCAGTTGCTCCGCAGTGGCATTCTGGACCAGAATCGTGCGAGATTCGGCGTCGGAGATGATCTTCAGCTTGCGTCGCTTCGACAGGCGGTTGGGTGTTTTGTCCTTCGTGGAGACCACATCGCCGTACCAATCGAGAATCGTTTTTTCCT
This sequence comes from Planctomycetota bacterium, assembly GCA_031419335.1. GTDB lineage: Bacteria > Planctomycetota > Planctomycetia > Planctomycetales > Planctomycetaceae > TH-plancto1. Next base: position 4,193 of record JANOKO010001275.1, on the reverse strand, counting down.
CGTCCTCGGTGTCAAAGAAGTCTTTCAAGTTCAATTCCAGACCATAAGCCCAGGTGTTGCTGTTCTTCAGGTGGAACACTTGGAAGTCTGGTGTCTTGGGGCGGATATCGCGGACCAACTGCTCCAACTGATCGAGGGCTCGCGTGTCCGCTGAGCCCATGATGACTCTTCCATCGGGGAGCCGGTATACGGCGATGGGAGGTGTCCCGTGAGCCGTCGCGGCGGGAAGGCTTGCGCTCGGGTCATCGAACACTTCTGGCTCGTCTGCGGTCAGAGGATGACGACGCGGGAGCGGTTCGGTCTCCGTTTGGACGTCATCCTCCACCACCACGTTCTCCAGTTGTGAGAATTTCGCCGGGGTTCTTCGCGACCGGGCCTTGGCGTCACTGGGTGGGTCATCCGCTCGCGATGCAGGCGATTTCAGAGGGGCAGCCGAGGGCTCCTCCTCTGGCACGAGCAATTCATTCGGGGCGATGCTGGGCCATAACTGACGCAACTGCTTGAGCAGGCGGTCGGCTTCTTCTGGTGAGGCGAATTCGAGGGTTCTCGTCGACTGGGGATTGGTTTGATCGCTGGGAATCTCGCCCATCTTCGCAAGAAGTCCCTGCACCTCGGCGAGTTCGACCTCATTGGCCCAGACGAGCAATCGGTTGTTCTCGACATCGGCATCAACGCGGAACGGACGTTCGTCTTTGCGGGTCGTCTCCTGCGAGTCAGTGCCGTAGGATTCATAGTAATAGTATCGCGACCGTTGAGGCTCCTCTTTCTTTTCCGGACTCAGCATAAACTCAATTGACCCTGCGACATCATCGGCCCGCAGGCGACGGAGCGAGATCACCTCGAAGTTGCGAGGGCTGCCGTCGAGTTTCTCGACGAGGGATTGCACGGTCACATGGTCGGACAGAGAGCCGAATAGCACAATGGAGTTGTTGTCCTTGTCGATTCGAATGCGGGCCCCAGGAGAGAGGTCGCCGACATCGGTCAGGATCTCCGCCAGCGGTCCCGGATTCAGCGTCTTGAGCCGATAGACCCGCATGCGATCGAGGTTGCGTAGGATTTGCCCATCCGTCCCGCCCGCCACGTCCAGAGCCTGCACCGTCTGCGCGATGATCTCCATCTTGTCTGGCGGCGCGTGGGCCAGGATGCTGTTCTCTCGCGAATTCACGATCAGTCGGGGTTCGCTGGGTTTTTGGTTCGCAGCTCCCCCGCCCCCGCCATGCTGCTGCATCTGCTGCATTTGTTGCTGCATCTGCTGCTGCATCATTTGCATCATGCCGTTCATGTTCCCGCCGCCCGAACTGGCTGTGGCTTTCTTCTCCAAACCCAGAATCGCCATCAGCGACAACACGACATCATCGGCCCGCACATGCACCAGCTTGAATTCCCGGACCAGAGCATGTTCACGTTTCTGATTCGACTGCTCGTCATCGAGCAAGGCCACGATGTCCCGCAAGTTGGATACGGCGTCAATCGCCTCCAACCGGTTGACTGACTTGAGCGCTGACAACTTGCCATTCGGACTCAGCATCGGAGCCAATTGAGTGGCAGCGTCCTCGGCAATGATCCAGTCGAGCGGCAGAGAGAGCTTGACGAACTCGTTCGGCATCCGCGCTGCCAACTCTTCGACCGTCACGCGCGGCACGATACCGGGGTTGATCCCTTTGACAGCTGCAACTGTGAAGACTTCGTCGTGCAGAAGCAGAGTGTACCCACGTGCAAGCAGGTGCCAGTTGAGCAGGTCGCGAGCCTGTTCGGGGGTGTACCGTTTTTGTGTATGCAGGTTCAGATAGTCGCCGGGCAACTCCTGCCAATCGAGGCTCTTGCCAGAGACCTCCGCCAGCCAGTCGAGGACCGGAGGCCAGGGTGTGCTTTGGAAGTTGAACTCGACCTTGCCATCCGCTCCGAGCGGGATGGTGATCTTGTCGCTCGATCCGGGGGTCTTGAGGAATTCGGTGCGGCGGATGACCTTCACGCCCGATTCAGCGGGCTTGGCCGCGTCGCCCGGTTTCGCTGGGGCCACGATCGGTTTGCCATCGGGGCCGATGACCACTGGCGGAGCGCCCGGCACGACCACGCCCGGTGGAGCAGGGGCAGCTGGACTGGCTGATGGGGCTGCCGGGAGAACGGTCACGTCCTGTGACCAGGTAGCACGGGGAGTCATCCAGATCAGCACACAACAGACCACCAGACACCACCGGCAAGGTAATAGCCTCGACAACGGCACACGCCCGTCGACCACTCGGAATGGTCCTGGCAGCATCGGTGATGTTCCTCGCGCTGGAATAACTGTCAAAGTCGGCGCAATCCTAACCGCGCCGAATGGACTCCGTCGATCATACGCCGCTGGTCCTACGGAATGCGAACGGAAAACCGATCTCGCTGAGTCTTTTTATCGGTCCCAGGGTACGTAGGAATTCGATGCGAGCGATTCTGTGGTCGCCCTTCCGTGATGACCGGAAAAGTCGCCGACTTCCTACGGGGCAGCTTCGAGCAATCGCCCAATTCCGGCCACGAATGCCTGCGCTGCCGCGTCCCCGTCGATCCTCTCGACTGTGATCTCTGACTGTTCCAGCATGGCCTGCCAGGCATCCGCGATCCCTCCACTCCCGACCAGCAGCACGCGTCCACTGGCGAGGTAGCCCGCCCGGTGGAACACATCGAGTCCCTCGGCTGCGAAGGCTCCGACGAGGAACGCCAACCGCTGTGGGGCCGTCACTCGCGAGGCGGCCTGTACCTCCCACAGCCGGACTGCGAACAATGTCCGACTGAGGCCGTAACGGCTGAACATCTCGGCCCCGCGCAGGCACCAAACGGTGTCGAGTGACTCGGGGCGTCCGCTTGGGACCGCACTGGCCAGGATGGTTTGCGTCATCACCGCGTGCAGCATTTCTCCCGAAAGTGTCGTCCAACTCCCGGTGATCTGTCCTTGTGAATTGACCTGAATCGCCTTCCAGTGCGACCCCAAGTTGAGGACCGTCAACGGCTGTCCGGGCCGCTCACCAGCCATCCCCAGGCAGAGTGTCTCCTCGCCCCGCATCAGGTCGGTCGACTCGATGTCCTCGTTTTGAAACCAGGCTCCGGAACGGACCCCTGGAAAGAGTATAAGCGGCAGGTCGCTGATCTCCGGCAGGTGTAACACCACACGGCCAGTGGCGATCTCTGCCAGACCCGCCGGGGCGTCTTGATGCACCAACTCTTGGAGACCAAGCGATGAGGTAATCATTCCGGCTGCGGCGATGAGTTGTGGCTGGGCGGAGGATTGGAATCGAACCGATACGACCAGATCGCGGATCGCTTCCGAGAGTCGCCCCGCATGACCATCGCGGGCGGTGTCGCGCACACCGACGGGGACGGTCGTCGCCGCGAGGACCACTCCATTCTCCACCAGCCAGGCCCGCGAGGTGGTCGTCCCGACATCGATCGCGATGAAACAATGGGACAACGCATCACTCCGTAGGGGGCGCATCCGAGGTCGAGGCCACCTGGGCTTGCGAGGCCGCAGCCGCTTTCAACAGTGTCACAGCCACTCCCGACAAAGCGATCACGCCCCCTAGTACCACGACCCACACCAGCGTGCGATTGTCTTCTGCCCACGCGGGCTTGGGCGTGACATCGCGATAATGAATGTTCCTCTCCCCGGTTAACACGGCCAGCGTTGTCAGCCGCTCCCCATCGGGCACGGTGCTGATGCGGGCCAGATCGTAGCTGGGGGCGCTGACCTTGCCGCCCACGTATAAGCAGACGGGGTTCGAAAAGGCGCTGAGCGACTTCATCGGCACCGCCAGGGACCGCTCGATGCCATACGCACGAGCGGAGGCCACGCTCAATGGTTGGTCGTCCCCATTCTGGATCTCGAATCGCAACCGCTTCGACTGCTGGGGCGTGAACGAGATCGTGGCTGTGTGCCCCTTGGAGACTTTGGCCAGATGAAACAGTTGGACGCTGGTGATCGGCGAGGTGCTGGTGGCTTGAACCGACAGCAGTGTGGCGTTGCGGTGATACTCATCGGCCCCGCTGATGTCGACTTCCAGGCGGTCGATGGGGACCGGACCCGCGAGAGTCATCTCGGCCCGAGTGATCTTCCGATCGGAGCGGACCTCATTGGTCACCAGCAGGGGGTAGCTCATCCTCGGGGCGGCGCGACGCCGGACCATGCGGGCGGTGCAGCCAGTGATCGACAGCGGGGCCTGGCT
>JANOKO010001274.1:0-1442 GCA_031419335.1 Planctomycetota bacterium | reverse complement strand
TGCGTTTGAGGTCTACAACCAGTTGGGGTACGGCATGGCAGAGGAGGTCTATCAGCAGAGCCTGGAGATCGAACTCGGATTGCGTCAAATCCCATTTCAGACCAAAGCTGAGTTGGTGATGACCTACAAAACGAGAGAGTTGCAAACGAAGTACAAACCGGACCTGTTCGTGTTTCAGTCGATCGTCGTGGAACTCAAAGCCGTCTCAATTCTTCTCCCCGAACACGAAGCTCAACTCTACAACTACATGCGTATCGCTCTACAACCGGTTGGCTATCTCACCAACTTCGGCAGAAAGGGGGAACTGGAATGGAAGCGGCTCATCTTCTCCGACCTTCACCAGGGAGAGAAGAAGAAATGGAACACTAATCTTCACTGATAGCCACTGATCTTGAGAGGGGCAGGCACAAGCATCAGATTGGATTTGTCCGAGAAACCTACCGTGTCAGTGTTCCTGTTCCAGTCACTCGATGAGGTGCTGTCGGTGTGACGGACAGTCTAACTCCTTTGACTGGGTGAGAACGGCCACTGTGGGCAACCCGCAGACAACACACCTCGATGATGCACTGCCGCCACATTTCCTCCCATGTGTACCGGTCACACAGGAGAATGGGAACCCGAAGACAGTATGGAGAAATAGATGTTGCTCCCCGGACTGGAGCGGGCATCATTTGCTGATGGACGGAAAGTCGCACTCAGGAGACTGCAACGATGCGTTGGTGGGCACACTGGGGAATTCAATTACTGCTGGCCAATGTCCCTGGCGGGGGAGTTGTGCATCGCATGATTCAAGAGCGTGCTGGGCAGTTAAGGCACTTGGAACGAGGCAGTCAGTTTGGGAATGCTCTGACGATCCTGGAAAAGGCGAACGGAGTGGCAGGTTGCCTCACGGGGCGGCGTGTGGCCGAGATAGGAACCGGTTGGGTTCCGGCGATCCCGGTGGCCCTTGCTCTGGCCGGATGTGAAGTTCATACGTTTGATGTGGCCGCGCTCACGAAACGAGATTACCTGAGTCGTACATTGGCTGCCTGGAAGCCGCGGCTCGCCGAAATCGCCACAGCGGCTCGGCAATCAGTCTGCGAAGTGACCGACCGCTGGAAAACCCTGTCACGATCAGAATCGCTCAGCGAGTTGTGCCTCAAAACCGGGGGCGTCTGCCTGGCTCCCGTGGACACAACAGCTCTGCCCGATCAATCGGGTTCGTTTGATCTGGTGGTGAGCAATCTGGTGCTTCAAAGTGTCCCGAATGATCTGGTTGTTTCGGTTCTGAGGGAATCCGCACGGATCCTGAAACCCACTGGTTGGGCCATCCACCGAGTCCGTCTGACCGATGAATATGCGGGTAGCGATCCACTGCGCCATCACTTGCACTATTTGACCTATCGAATGGAGACCTGGAACCGTTGGTTCGACCATCGACACAAATGTCAGAACCGTTGGCG
>JANOKO010001273.1:0-1122 GCA_031419335.1 Planctomycetota bacterium | reverse complement strand
CCAAAGTGCAATACACCCCTCTTTAAGAAGGCGAAACCGGTCTCCGGTCCCACGGCACCCAGTTCGGGACGATCCAATCCGGTAGCTGCTTCTCTCCGAACGGCCAAGCCCACTCCCCGGCGACCTGCCAAAGAGGAGTATGACGAGTTCGAGGAAGACGAGGTGGAGGACGACTTCGAAGAGGAGGTCCGGCCCCGCAAGCGATCGCGGAGTAAGAGCCGCTCCTCGGGTGGGATCCCCGGCTGGGCGATCGGCGCTGGCGTTGGTGTGCTGCTTGTGAGCGTGATTGTGGGGGTGGTTCTGTTGCTGCCGAAGGGCGAGCCCGACGCCGTGGCCCAGCAGCCCGCGACGACCCCGACCGCTCTCAGGGCAACGTCCCCTGCCCCTGCGGGCATAGCGACCTTGCCCGCGGCGGGAAACTCCAACTCCCAGCTCCCCGCGACAACGGTCATGATACCAACGGGCGATTCGGCGGTGCCCGGCCCCGGTGCTTCGGTGCTTTCTCCCGCACCTCCGGCAGTGATCCCCGCCGCACCGGGCGCGGGGGCTGGCGCACTCGTCAAGTATCAGCCAAAGCCCGACTCGCAGCACTACTACCAATTCGAAGTCGTGAGCGACTTCGACCAGTATCTGGAGAAGGCATCCGGCAGTTGCATGTTCACTGCCCAGAAGCCAGTGACCTCGGGCTTCTCGATTAGCAGGGAGAGTCAGGAGGGGAGCGGCACCGGCTTCGTGGTCGGCTCGAACGGAGTGATCGTGACCTGCGCCCATGTCGTGGACGGCACCGAAACCATCCAGGTCGAGATTGGGGGCCAGACCTATCCGGCGACGGTCCTGCACTCCGATAGCTCACTCGATCTAGCGGTCATTAAGATTGAGGCCAACGGACTACCGGTCCTGCCACTGGCCAATTCGGACCAGATCCAGCTGGGGCAACCCTTGCGAGTGATTGGCTTCCCGCTCTCGGATGTGCTGGGAACGGGCATCAAGATCACCCAGGGGGCCGTCTCGGGCATCGTTGAGAAAGATGGCCAGCGTCAGATTCAGACCGACGCCACGATCAATCCCGGAAACAGCGGTGGCCCTGTGTTCAATACGCGGGGCGAGGTCGTCGGCATCGCC
>JANOKO010001272.1:0-6273 GCA_031419335.1 Planctomycetota bacterium | reverse complement strand
AATCGCTGCTTGGTCGGGCGACCCCACTCTCCGGGGGCCAAGCCCGGGGCACCCGCGTTTTCGGATAAACCGCCGACAATCAGCGGGCTCATTGATGGCCATCGTGTTCACAGCACTGGGGCGAGGCTCCTGCCGCGACTGCGAGTCGACACGTTCCCTGGCTCGCGGCTCAGCAGGAGCTTCGCCCTCCCGCGCGGGCCTGGCTCAACCCTAAGTCTGAGCAATGACGGGACACTCGTCTTTCCATCTCGCCTTGGTCCCTACCCTCGGGAGCGCTCCTTGGGCCGAAGCCTCATCGCAGATCCGCCTTATTTCAACGAATCGACCGGTACGACCTTCAAACCCTTTGCCGCTGCTTCAGTCGTAGTGGTGATCAGGGCCTCCATCTTGGCATCGTCGACAACCAGGCACATCTTCTCCTGCATCGGCCATGTCAGAATCGTGTGCAACCCCTTGGTGCCCGAAACCTTGCCGAGCTGGAAGGTCTGAGCGATATTCTTGGTATACCCCGCGAGTTTCAGGGCGTCCCCATCAATGACGAACGTCACTTGTGTTTCATCGCCAATGAAAAGAAACGCGTCTTGCAACGGCTTACGATCAAACGCGATTTCGAACTCCTTCTTCAACCGTCCCAGGACGGTCTTGGGGAGCTTGTCGTCGTTGCTCGCCATCGGCATGGCCGATTCGCTTGGCGAGAAATTCGTGCGCGTCGATTCGTCCCAGGTCAACACGGTTCCCAGGACCAGATTTGGAGCTGCTTTTGCAGGCAGGACCGTGGTCATGGTGAGGTAGGTCGGACCGGGCTGGATAATCGTGGCCTGTCGAAACGCTTCGACCATTGCCGGAAATCGTCCAATGATCTGTCGAAAGCCAGTGCGGGTCGGACGCATCAAGCGAGTCGCACTCACGAGGTCTTGCTCCACCGTGGCAGGGAATCGCTGTGTGAAATCCTTCCGCAGCGTTTCCGCAGTGCTGATCTTTCCACCGCCCGAGCGTCTCCCTTTGGGGCACACACGGACTTCCGAGTGCAAAACGTTCCCCAAGTTCAAACTCCAACTGACCGTTTCGGCATCCGGTCCGAACCACTCCAGCACCTTTGTGATCGCTGGCAGAGCCGAGGGTTCGAAGAGCTGATCGGAATACGTCAGAGCGTCGGTGACATCCATGAACACCGAGACGGAGCGATCGCGGTCCGAGGCTTTCAGCAGTTCTCGAATGCCATCGGTCACACAGTCGAGCGGCTTCTCCACGGCATCGGATAAATCCCCTCCCAGGGCTGCGGGGCAGATCGCAATCGTGCGATTGTCGCTCTGCACATGCGAGGCGAACTCCCCCGTCTGCATCACCAGTGGTTTGTCTTTCAGCGAGATCTCCATGCCTTTGAACTCTTGCACCAATTGGGATCGCAACTCGGGCGTCTTGAGTCGGAAGACAGTGCTGAACTGCGGCGGCTCGACTTTAGAAACCAGACTGATTCCGATCAGGACTTCCTCGAGTTGTTCTGGTTTTCGATGAGTCATTTTCTGGATGGTTGTTTCGAGCCAAGTGACCACGTCTTCCGTCAAGCTGGCCTTGAGTTCCTGGGAGGCCCGTTCCGTCCCCCAGATCCGGTCTGGCCGCAAGTGAATCAGAATATTATTGGAGCCCGTCAACATATGCAGTGGGATCGGCTCGCCCTGCGTCGGACGAAACTCGGCGACCAGTCCTGGATCCGCTGTGAGCGACTCACGGGAGTGAGCCCCCGCTGGGCTAGGGCTGTCGGGAACCACATCCCCCGTTCCGGTGTTGGAATTGACGACCACCGGGGTCGCGGCAATCGGCAACTTCTGTGTGTCGAGATAAACCACCACCCCCACGATGATGGCCGCAGCCACGCTCACTCCGATCCACACCGGAGCATTGCTACGCTTGTGACGGGCGGGACGGTGCGCTGTCGAGTGAGCCACTGCCGAGGCGAGTGCCGGGCTTTCGGAGCCCAAATCAAAATCAAACGCATTCGATCCTGTCGAAGATGGCGGAGATTCCGCAGTCGAAGACGTTCCCACTCTAGGTGCCGGATAGGCGGGGAGTTGCCCAGCCAGAACGGGGGCCAACACCACTCCCTTGGGTGTTTGCACGGGAACGTAAGCGACGGGATAGTTCCCAGCGGCAAGTGAGGTCGGGTGATCCGGCACCCACAGGGCTCCCGTCCCCACCTGTGGCTCTTCGTCCGCCAGTGACAGCGGAATCATTTCCTCTTCCGCAGACTGCTCTTCGAGCAAAAACGACTTCGCGCAGGCGGGACATTTTCCCTTCTGGCCCAAGAGGCTGCGGTCTCGCAGCTTGATCGACTTGCCGCAATGCGGGCAGACCACTTGAGCAGACATGACGCGCTCCCCACGGACAGGCACCCGATGACCGAGACTGGCCTCATTCGCCTGCGAGTCATCATAAGAAATCGCCAGTGTTCAGTCATCAGTTGTCTGAAAGAGAAACAGGGCAACGACCGGTTTCGAGCGGAGCGCGGGTCGAGCAAATCGCGTCGGAGTTCGTGGAACTCGCATCACACGATCTCCAGCAACACCGCCGTTGTGTTGTCCCTCCCCGATTCTTCGACGGCTGCCGACACGAGTCGCTGGGCCGGATTGAGTCCCTTCCGCAGTTCCGAAGGCTCGTTGAGCAACTCGGCGATCCCTCGGTCCCACAAACCATCAATCACTCCGTCGCTGCAAATCAACACCCGGTCGCCACGTTGGCAGCAGAGTTCGCCGATTTGCGGATGGATAAACTGGTTCCCGGAGCCGAGGGACTGGACGAGAACATTCTTACGGGGGTGAAAGCGGGACTCGCGCTCGTTGATCTGGCCCTGCCGTCTGAGCCAGCCGACGTAAGTGTGGTCCTCCGTCAGCTGAGTCATGCCGCCCGCTTGGGGAAGGTAGTAAATGCGGCTGTCGCCGATGTGCCCAAAGTAGAACCACCCCTGTACGTACCAGACCATGCTCAGGGTAGCTCCCATGTTCTTGGCGGCTTCATAACTCTCGCCCAGTTGAGTGAGCTGGCGGTGGATCCCCTGGAAGAGATCATCAATGCACTCATGAATCCCGAAACGAGTCTGGGCCATGGTCAGAGCGAATCGTCTGGAAAGGAGCCGAGTGATGTTGTCGATGGCAAACCGACTTGCGAACTCGCCCGACTGCTCGCCACCCATGCCATCGCTGACTGCGAAGACATAGTCGAAGTCACCGAAGTGGACTTCGCCTTCGCGGGCCAAGTAGTTCAACTCCTCCGTGTTAAAGGCCATTGTCACGAACTGGTCCTCGTTGTTCGTGCGGTACTTCCCGATGTCGGTCGCTGCTGACCATCTGAGCTGGAGCGTTGAAGAGTCCGACTGAAAAGCATCGGCGGCGTGGGCTGCTGCCTCGAATTCGGGAGAAATTGCCGCAATGGCGTCCGGTTCAAGGATCGACGCAAACTCAAAATCGATCAGGCAGAACCGTCCGTCACTGGCCCGGTAGGTCACGTTGCGGAGAAAGGCATCCTCATGCCGCACGCCGTAGGACTCTAACTCGGCGAACAGTTCCTGCACTCGCTCGTCCCCCATCCGCTCCACGCGCGCACCGCAATTACTGGTCACAAGTTCCAGGTTCTCCCGATTGAACCCCAACACACGGGGGACAAAATCACACTTCCGTCGCTCCAGGTACTGGAGCACCCGCAGCTCGTTTTCAAACCGCTCGGACGCCCGGTCAGCACGGAAAAACTTATGAACGCTCCCGTCGTAACCAATCCTAACGAGAGCACGAGCGGTGTTTTTCGCTTCCTGCATGAAGAGGGCTCTTTCCGTGAAAACTTTGTCCGATCAGGCGAGTGTACTGAACGGAGAGATCATTGCTCCAGTCAGACAAGCGGCAGTCGCCAGACTCTGTCAGTGTACCGACCCACACAGTGCCCCCAAGGCGTCAATCCCCTGGTCGATGTCACAAAGATCGACGACAACCGATCACTTCCCCAGGGGCGTCACTCGCGATACCGTGTGGTCATGGGACCGATTCATTCCTGAAAACCGCTGAGACAGACCAATGAACCCGTTGTGGCGAGTCGCGTGTGCGTGGGGAGTTCTTGTCATCGTGGCATCAACGATTGAGGCTCAGGAGCAGAAGGAAGTCTTCAACGAGGACGAGTCGAAGGTGCCTGCTTACACCTTGCCTGAGGCGCTGGTCTCGACCTCTGGTGAGAAGATCGACACCCCAGCCAAGTGGAAACAGCAGCGGCGGGGGGAGATCTTCCGGATCTTCGAGAGTGAGGTCTACGGCCGTACGCCCTCGGTTCGGCTCGACTCGATCCGCACGGTCGTGACAGAAGGGCCTACCGAGGCGATGAACGGCAAGGCGACCCGCAAGCAAGTCACGGTCTACTTCACCGCGAATGATGATGGTCCACGAATGGATATTTTGATCTATTCGCCCAAGGGGAAGCCCAACTCGCCCGCCTTTCTCGGCTACAACTTCGAAGGCAACCACGCCGTCACGACCGACCCGGCCGTGAAGCTCACTCACAGTTGGCTGCGGAACAACGACAAGGAAGGGATCACTGAGAACAAGGCGACCGAAAAGTCGCGCGGCAGCGAAAAATCCCGCTGGTCGATCGACCGCATCATCGAACGCGGGTACGCCGTGGCAACGATCTATTACGGCGATGTCGACCCCGACTTCGACGATGACTTTCAAAACGGTGTCGAGCCACTGTTCTACAAGCCGGGCCAGACCAAGCCCGGTCCGGACGAGTGGGGCAGCATTGGAGCTTGGGCCTGGGGCCTGAGCCGCGCGCTCGACTACTTGGAAACCGATGAGGATATTGACTCCAAGCATGTCGCAGTCCTCGGGCACAGCCGACTCGGCAAGACATCGCTGTGGGCCGGGGCTCAAGACGAGCGGTTTTCCCTGGTCATCTCCAATAACTCTGGCTGTGGCGGGGCGGCTCTCAGCAAGCGGTGGTTTGGCGAGACCGTGAACCGGATCAACACGTCATTTCCGCACTGGTTCTGCGATAACTTCAACAAGTACAACCACAACGAAGCCGCGATGACCGTCGACTCGCACGAGCTAATCGCCCTGATCGCCCCACGTCCGGTCTATATCTCCAGCGCCGTCGACGACAAGTGGGCTGACCCATACGGCGAGTACCTTGCAGCCGTTCACGCGGACCCGGTTTACCGTCTACTCGGGACGAATGGACTGGGCGCTGAGAAGGTCAGTATGACCTCACCTGGGCTTGATCAGCCGCTGCTCACTGGCCAGATCGGCTACCACATACGCACTGGCGGGCATGACGTGCTGCCGTATGACTGGGAGCAGTTCATGAACTTCGCCGACCGGCATTTCGGTGGAGGGAAATAATCATGCAGCCCGTCCGTCAAAGCAGCAAACGGTACGCAGCCACCTCTGTATGCTCCCATACCCCAAAATGCCACAACCGATCCTGGCACTCGGCGTAACGGTCAATCACGCCGTCCGCCTGCATCTGGTTGATCGTGGCCAGGACTTGCTTGATGTTCATCGCTGCCTCATCCCGTTCTCTCTGGCCTCCATCACCTATATCCCAAGCCGCGGCAGTGACGCCCCAGCCTTGGGCAGAGTGACGAGTTGCACGCCGGTCACGTCTTTGTGACCTTGGACTTCGCTGAGGGCTTGAGCGGACGGCTCGTTGTCGAGGTTCAGAATCGCGATGGCGTTGCCGCCGGGGGCGCTTTGCTCGCGGCCCAGGGCCATGCAGGAGATGTTGACGTTGTGCTTGCCGAACGTCGTGCCGATGGCCCCGATCAGGCCCGGCACGTCCTTATGACGATACACCAGCATCAGGCCGTCGAGGTAGGCGTCCATCTGGTAGTTGTCGAGCTTCACTAGCCGCAGGAACTCATGGCCGAACATCGTCCCAGCTGCGGTCAGTTCGCCGTCTTCGGTTTCGACGGTGGCCGAGACGAGCGTCGAGAAGGCACCGGCCTTGGCCTCAGTACTCGTGCTGATGTTCAGCCCGCGATCCTTGGCGACGACCTCGGCATTGACGATGTTCACGCCGCTGTCGTCGGCCGACGCCATCAAGCCGGACGTGAACGCGGCGGTGATCAGCTTCGTCTTCTTCGTGGCCGCATCGCCACGGTAACTCAACTTCGCCGCACTAATTCGCGACGTTTTCTTGAGCTGGCTCATCAACATGCCGAGCCGGTAGCTGAGGTCGAGATACGGCTTCATGTCTTGCATCTCGGCCCCGCTGATCGGGACGAGATTGACCGCGTGC
>JANOKO010001271.1:0-2125 GCA_031419335.1 Planctomycetota bacterium | reverse complement strand
CTAGCGCGGATGATTCACGGCCAGATTCTGGGGGTGGGCGGGCTCGTCGGGGGGGGGGATTGTGAGTGGGTCGGGTTGGTTCAGAGGCAGGCGGTACGCATCAAATTCCGGACGAGACTCGCTAGGATAAACACAGGGTTTCCTTGATGTAAGCAACAGGCATTCGATGATTTTGACCTCCCCTACCAGCAGGCGAAGTCAGGAAAATGAGCAAAACACCGTGTGTTTGATGCGTACCGCCTGCCCTCCCCAGTCGCCGCCCTGGGGCCACCGCCTGATCCAATCATCCCCAGAATTCAAAACACCCCGCTGATCCAAAGCACGCCCTCCGTGTGTGTCCCCGTGAAGCGTTATCCCTCACCAGTACGCACCGGAGGCCTGCCTTTCTGAAGAATGGTGAAGAATCCGCGCTAGCCGATAGCCCTGCCTGGAAATGCTGCCCCAGTTGTGGGGATGCTGATCCTTTGCGATGAGAGGAATGAGACACTTTGAAGGACGTGCGCCCTGATCCGTCCGTGTCGAAAGCCACCGAAAACAACGGACTCGAAAGTCCGTCGTACGTCGAGTCTATGCTGACCTCCTGGGCCATCCAGACTGTCCTGATCTCATCAGGGAAGTCTGACGACTTCTGCTACGAATGCGATGACTACCCAAGCGGTGCAGGGGCTGTCACCATGCGGGAGTTCGCTTGCTCCATAAGGGCAGTCCGTGAAGATGATGGCTGGGAGATTCCTGATGCGGTTCATGTCTGTGGCGTGTGTGTGGGCGGTGCTTTGTACGGGGGCCTGGTCCCCGGTGATGGCGGCGGATGAAGTCCCGAAGGGGGAGGTGCTGAAATTCACCTTCCAGACCAGCAAGGTCTTCCCCGGCACGGTCCGCGACTATTGGGTGTATGTCCCACAGCAGTACGACCCGGCCCAGCCCGCGTGCGTGTATGTCAATCAGGACGGCGTGCAGTACAAGGCTCCCGAGGTGTTCGACGCCCTCATCGCCAAGGGGGAAATGCCGGTCACCATCGGCGTGTTCGTCACGCCGGGCCGCGTCCCCGCTCCGAACGGTGAGTCCCTCGACCGCTACAACCGCAGCTATGAGTACGACGGACTGGGCGATGCCTATGCCCGGTTCCTGCTCGATGAACTGTTGCCCGATGTGGAGACCAAGAAGGCCAGTGACGGGCGGGCGATTGTCCTCTCGAAGTCCGGCAACGACCGCTGTATCGGCGGGGCGAGTAGTGGGGCAATCTGTGCGTTCACAGCTGCGTGGGAACGGCCCGATGCGTTCACGCGGGTGTTCAGCGCGATCGGGACGTATGTGAGTTTGAGGGGGGGGAACGAGTACATGAGCCTCGTGCGGAAGTACGAGCCGAAGCCGCTGCGGGTGTTCCTGCAGGACGGCAGCAACGACCTCAACATCTATGGCGGCGACTGGTGGATGGCCAACCAGGAGATGGAACGTTCGCTGACCTTTGCCGGGTATGAAGTGCAGCACGTCTGGGGCGAGGGCGGCCACAGCGGAGAACACGGAGCGCAAGTCTTCCCAGACGCAATGCGGTTTCTGTGGAAGGACTGGCCCGCTCCGGTGAAGGCGGGGCTGGGGTCGCCTCAGCTGAAAGAGATCCTGATCCCCGGTGAAGAGTGGCAGTTGGTCGGCGAGGGGTACAAGTTCACCGAAGGGCCGGTGACCAATGCGACTGGCGAGGTGTTCTTCAACGAAGTGCCGAGCGGGACGACGTTCAAGATTGGTGCCGATGGGAAGCCAGCCGTGTTCATCGCCGACTCGAATCAGGGAGACGGCCAGCGGTTCGGGGCGGATGGGAAGCTGTACGCGGTGGCTCGCAAGACCTCGCAGATACTGGCCTACGATGCTGCGGGAAAGTCGACCGTCTTTGCGGACGGGTTCCTCGGCAACGACCTCGTGGTGCGGCACGACGGCAGCGTCTATGTCACCTTCCCGGACTGGGAGAAGGGACAGAACAGCACGGTCATGTACATCTCTCCAAAGGGAGAGAAGAAAGAGGTCGACAAGGGCCTCAAGTTCACCAACGGCATCTGCTTCTCCCCCGACCAGTCGCTGCTGTACGTCGCCGATTCCAAGTCGCACTGGGTCTACAGCTATCAAGTGCAGG
>JANOKO010001270.1:0-1026 GCA_031419335.1 Planctomycetota bacterium | reverse complement strand
ACTTCGGCGGGGCTATGAACCTGGACCACATGCACGTTGATCCGGCGAGGGAAGATCGGGGCGATCTCGATGATGGGGCCGATGGTCGTGAGCGGCACTTTCGACACATCCTGGCAATACAACACCACATGCGGGTTCCCCAAGCTGACGCAGGTCATGCGAGGATCGAGCCCGCACTCGGCGAACCATGCTGGCGGGTTTGCGTCCCAGTCTTGGATGGTCAGCGGGACATCGACCACTTTCTCCCCGCTCAGCGTCGTTGGAATCTCCGAGGCCGCCAGGATCGGCTGCCCCATGTTGACCCGCACTCGCTCGACCTTCCCCGCTTTGTTCGGGAACACCCGCAGCTTCAAGACCCCGCGACCAGTCTCGATGTGCAGCTCCTGCTTGCGGGCGATGCCGTGGTCGTAGACGTACTTCGCAACGCAGCGAATGCCGTTGCCGCACATCTCCGACTCGCTGCCGTCGTTGTTGAACATCCGCATCTTCGCGTCGCCCTTCTCCGAGGGGCACACGAGGATCATCCCATCCCCGCCGACGCCGAAGTTTCGATCGCTGATCTTCCTCGCCAACGTGGGCAGGTCAGCGGGTAACGCCTCTACAAACGCGTTGATATACACGTAGTCATTGCCCGCGCCCTGCATCTTCGTGAACCGCATTGGTTGCTCTCACTTCTGTAGCAGAAGTCGTAAGACTTCTGCCGTACCACGTTTCCACGCTTGGAATGCGAGTCGCGGAGCGACATCGCCTACGGATCCGCTGAATCACCTTCAAGAGGATTGTATCTCAATCGGTCTTAGCGAGAAATTCCGTGAGCTGTCCGGAAGCTCGGACGCATGTGACTGGCGGTTGGGTGTGATAAGCTGCGGTTCGGAGAGAGGGCGTGTCCTTTCAGTGGATGGCGTGACGAGGCGAGCTGGTGAGCGAAAAGACTGCACAATACACGGTGATGGCCCGGCGGTTTCGCCCGCAGACCTTTGGCGAGGTCGTGGGACAGGAGCACGTAGGGCAGGCCCTGTGCAACGC
>JANOKO010001269.1:0-2139 GCA_031419335.1 Planctomycetota bacterium | reverse complement strand
CTGTCATGCTCCGAAGATGACAGGCTGGAAGCCTATCCCACGGGCCTGAACCTGTCGCACGATGCGATTGGCCTGTCGAGCGATCGTTTCGTCGTGGGTGACCATGATGATAGTCAGCCCCTCGTCCTCGTTCAATCGGGTCATCATGGCCATGATCTCACGGCCCGTGACCGCATCCAGGTTCCCCGTTGGTTCATCCGCGAGAAGAACTTCCGGCTTCCCAATCAAGGCCCGAGCGATCGCCGCCCGTTGCATCTCGCCACCCGACAGCTCCGAGGGGCGATGCTTCAAGCGGTGATCCAGCCCCATCTTTTTAATGATGGCGTGGGCCTGGTCGCGGAACTCACTCCGGCGACGCCAATACTCCCACGCCGAGTGCCGAATCATCAGTGGAGCCAGCACATTCTCCAGCAGCGTCAATTCTGGCAGCAGGTGGTAGAACTGAAACACGAACCCAAACATGCGATTCCGCAGCTTATCCCGAGTCGCTTCGGGGAGGTCATCAATCCGGTTCTGCTCCAGCCGCACTTCGCCCGAGTCGGGCGTGTCGAGCAGGCCAAACAGGTGCATCAAGGTACTCTTGCCGCACCCCGACTTGCCGACAATGGAGACAAATTCCCCCTTGCCAACGCAGAGGTCGACCCCGCGCAGGACCGGCACCTTGACCTGCCCCTTGGCATAGGCCCGGCTGATCGCTACCGCCCGCAAATAGGCCACGCGGGTTTTGGTCGGCGGGAGTTGGAGGATGGAGGTCATCGGTTGTTCCAGAGTGATGGTCGACATGCTGTCATGGCTTCCGGTGTGTCGTTTTGTCGTCGAGGCTCATCGGGAGGGCGAGGCTCCTGCCGAGCCGCGACTGAGGGTGGACGATTTCCCTGGCTCGCGGCTCAGCAGGAGCTTCGCCCTCCCCTCCTATCCCACTCACCCTACTCGTACCGCAACGCCTGTACCGGGTGCAGAGTTGCAGCGCGCCGTGCGGGAAGAATGCTGGCCAGGACGGCAATCAGTACGGCCCCGAACGCCACCCACACGACCGTGCCAGGGTTCACCTGGGTCGGAACTGTGTGGAAGTAGTAGATCGTCTCATCGAACACCTTGTGCCCTAGCATCCAGGAGATTCCCTCCTCGATCTTGTCGATGAAATGCACGACCGTCAGCCCCAACACCACTCCGGCCCCGCTCCCCACCAGCCCCAGCGTCAACCCGTACAGCAGGAAAATCGACATGATCCCTCGCGAGCTGGCTCCGAGGGCTTTGAGGATGCCGATGTCGCGAGTCTTCTCGACCACGATCATGTAGAAGATCGCCAGAATGCCGAACCCGGCCACCGCGATGATCAGAAACAGCAATACGTTCAGGATCGCCGCTTCGACAGCCACCGCTTGCAGCAGCGGCCCTTGCTGTTGCTCCCAGGTCTCCACCGAGACCCCCATCCCGGCCAGTTCCTCACGCAGTCGCTGGACCACCAGCGGAGCCCGCGAGTAGTCCTTGAGCTTGATTTGGATGGCAGTCACACTGCCGGTTTTCCAGTCGAGATTGTCGTTGGGATGCGAGGGGTCCGGCGGACTGAGCATGCCACGGGCCTTCTGCATCTGCTCCAGATTCATGAACACGATGTTTGAGTCGTACTCGCTCATCCCGCACTTGAAGAGGTCGACGACGGTGGCCTTGAAGCTGACGGGTTGGGGGGTACCCGCCTTGAGCGTGGAGAGGGTGATGTCCTCGCCCGGATGGACGAGGAGTCGCACATCTGTCTCGCCGGTTTGGCGGTTCTTTTCGGGATAGCTTACGAGTCCCACGCCGACGAAAGCACGGGCGGGTTGAGGGGCATTCGGATCGGCTGGGGCTGTGTTTGATTCGCTGCCGGCCCAAGGATTCTCGTACACCGAACCTTCACCGCTGTCGACCGTCTGAAGCGGCTTCTCCGTCAGGTCGCCCGGCTCCACTCCATCCGGGAGAGTCTCCGGACGCCATAGCTGGTTGTGCTGGACCATCTCATTGCGGTTGAAGATCGCACTGGCGGTCAGATCCCAACTGACAGGCTCGCGGACATCGATCTCGGGCTGCTGGGGCTTGTTGGAGAGATCCTTCTCCTGCCGACTGAGTAAGTAATGCGAGAGCGGACTGACTTGGTTCTTT
>JANOKO010001268.1:0-1013 GCA_031419335.1 Planctomycetota bacterium | reverse complement strand
AACACCACCGCGAACAGCGTGATCCACGCCACCGTCAGCCACAGCTCCTCGGGCTGATAGCGGCCCTCCAGCCAGCCGATCCAGATCAGCAGCGTGCCTCCAAAGTTCAGCAGGTGCAACCGGCCCCAGCTGCGGAAGGTGGCAAGGGCGAGGACTCCCAGATCGAGAATCAGGATGTACGAGAACAGCGCCGAGATATTGCCGCCGCCCTTGGACAACATGTATGGCGTCAGGAATCCGCCGATCATCGCGAGCACCGCCGCCGGGAGCGAATTGAACACTCCCGCGAACGACAACCCGACCGCAGTGACCACGATCATGCCTGCGAACGCCACCAGCTGGGGCATCAGTGCGTACCACTGGAATCCGGCAAAGAGCGAGAAGTACAGAATCCCCATCGCGGCCCCGGCCAGCCCTTCGGCCAGCACGCGGTAGTCCTTCTTCATCGCATACGCAGCCCCGACAAAGGTCGCCACGCCGCCCAAGATGCCGAGCGCCACCCGCCCGGTCGGCCCGAGGTACTGTTCCTCGATCGCGTACTTGAGCCCGAACCCCGCACCGATCATCACCAGCACCGCCCCGACCCAGCTCATCCACTGCATCGCGTCCATCTCGTTGAGCCAGTTGGGCTCTGTGACGGTCGGAGCGGCGGGACTACGGCGCGAGGGGGCTGCGCTCAACTCGGGTTGTTGCTTATCTGCCACTGCTCGTGGGCGATTGGCCAGACGATCGCGAATCATGTCGGCGGTGTCGTGCGGTCCATTGATTCCAGCCTCGGCGAAGGAGGCGTCGGTAATCCACGGATTGATCTCCTCGATCCTCTCTTGCGGAACATTCGGAGCGATCTCTAGCGGGGGCGCCACCTCGCTGGCCAGTGTGACGGGCGTCGCCTTCTTTGGGGACGGTAGACGTGTCGGACGGGTGGGAAGAGGAACAGCGGGCGAGAAGGGATCCTCCATCGGCGCAGCTTCCGGCTGTGGGGCAGGACGCGGATCATCACCCGTATAGGCTCG
>JANOKO010001267.1:0-4188 GCA_031419335.1 Planctomycetota bacterium | reverse complement strand
GGCCAGGACGCTCAGTCAGTCGACTCGATCGAGTCACAGGATGCTATCTTTGCAGCCTTGATCAAAGGACCGGAACAGAACCTCATCACCGAAGCAGCTCCGGAGATCATCAAATGGCAGAAGGGCGACTTGGAATGCCAGGTCGTCGCAGGTGATAGCGAATTCAAGCTCAACAGCGTGATCCCCGTGCATGTCCACCACCGCATCTTCCGCCACTCCGAAGCCCCCTTCGGCATGGGCGGCGTACACTGGGTACTGACCCTCGGCGAAGGCGATCAGCTGCAGACGATCAACGTCAAGATGACGCTGCAGAATCAGGGGACCGATGCGAAGGCCCAGTTGCCGGACCTGGGGATCTGACCCGTGCAACGGGCAGTTTCTGGACGCCATTCATGATCTGTCGCTCATGATGGACTCGGATACGATCTGAATTCCCTCCCGTGAGCCGCCGCATGGCCTTCTTGAACAGTACAGCCGTCCTGGTCGGAACCCGTCGCATCGGACGAGCGGTGGCATTGCGGTTGGCCCAGGAAGGGGTGTCGCTGGGGATTATTTACAGGGCCTCGAAAACTGAGGCTGAAGACCTGGCTGGCGAAGTGTCGAATTGGGGTGTCCGCGTCACGGTTGTGCAATCGACGCTCGACACCGATGAGACAGTCCACACAGCCCTCGACGCGATTGAGTCCGCAACCGGCCCCATTGGCGCTCTCGTGAATCTCGCCTCCGACTACGATTGTACCCCCTGGGCAACCCTCAACGCCGCAGCCTGGGACCGGGGGATGGCAGCAGCCCGAGCCAGTTATCTCCTCGCGATTCATACAGCTCGTCGCATGGCCTGTCAGCCTGGTCCGACGAAAGGGCGCATCGTCCTGTTTGGCGACTGGGCTGCGGGGGAGACGCCCTACCGGGATTACCTGCCCTATCTAACAGGGAAAGCGGCGATTCACTTTCTGACGCGGGGACTGGCGATAGAATTGGCCCCCGAGGGGATTCTCGTCAACGCGATCGCTCCCGGACCGACCGTGAGGCATCCCGATATTCCGGAAGCTGACTGGGAGTCATTGGTAGTCGCGCGGACCCCGCTCCGTCGACAATCTTCGGTCGAAGATATTGTGGACTTGACCATGACACTGTTGCGGACCGAAACGATCACTGGCGAAGTAATTCGCGTTGACAGCGGACGACACTTGGCACCGAACGGATCGGACTGATCCTGCAAAGGGTACGCGATACAAGAACCCCAGAATCGATCGAATCCTGTGACAGATACCGTCTGGTGAACAAGGACGGGAGATCCTGCTCTCTGCCAAGCCATAACAGCCTGCCCTACGGATGGGTCCACTGCTTTGCCGCAAAATCCAAAAACACAGGCCAGTTGGGGGCCGGGGTATGGCCTCCGCTGTGCTGGCGAAAGGCCACCTCGCCGCTGAGCAATCCCGTGTCCACGGAGGGAAACTCAAGGGTGCCAAGCGACTTTTTTCCGAGCAATTCGTACACCGGACCTGCTGCGGCTGCGGCCATAAACATGCCACGCGCATCAACCCAGGCGTCGCCGTTTTGGCCGCTACTAATAAAGACCGGACGCGGGGCACACAAAGCAATCAATTCGTGCGCGTCGACGGGCATGTCGTTCCAGGTCAGCGGACCAGCGTACTTGATGTAGTTCCCGGCCATCCAGTGGTACTCTCCGCTACTGGCCACATTCTCGACCAGTTCACCCGCGTTGCGGCGATGCAGCTTGGCTCCAGCTGCCCCCGAGGAACTAATGAATCCGGTGGAGAATCGTTCGTCGTAGGCGAGAGTGACGAGGGCTGCTTTGCCATATCGAGAGTGACCGCCAATCGAGACGTGCTTGGCGTTAATACGTGGTTCCTGTTCGAAGTAGTCCAATGCCCGGCTGGCCCCCCAGGCCCACGCCCGCAAGGCCCCCCAGTCCTCGGGCTGGCGCGGCTGGCCTTTGTTCATCAAGCCGATGATCCCTTGTGTCAGACCCGCTCCATTGTCGGCTTGCACGCTGGTCGGAATCAGGGTCGCATATCCCCACCCGCGCTGGATGCAGTCGATCTGCCACTCTGGGGCGGGAAGCGGACCGGGCGTGGTGATGCGACGCGGGAAGGCACCGAAGCTGAAGTCCATCACGACCGGAGCTGGTTTCTTGGTGGCTTTCGGAAGCACGAGCGTCAGTTGAATATCCACGACAATCGCGGGATGTGAGGCATGATCGACATGCCCGACCAGCTTACGGACCGTGACCGGCAAGTCGCCGCGAGTCTCTTCCACGTCACTGGTGACTTCCCAATTCACGGTGGGAGTCGAAGCCGGGACGCGCCCGTACACCTCTCGATCAAAGTCCTCAACAATCTCCTTCCGCCGCTGGACCCAATCACCGGGTGTGGCCACTTTCGTCCCATCCTTAAAGGTCAACGGATCAGGTAGCACCGGGTAAGGATTGGCCTTCAACTCGTCGTAGTTGGCAGCATTGGCTGCCTTCGGATCGTTGCCGTTCACACCCGGTCGTAGCGACTCGATGCCCAGTTGTTTAAGCATGTGCTTGTAGTCAGCTTGGGTCTGCTGACGCTGAGCCTCGAACTCGGGACCACCAGGACGCTGTGCCAGCGCTGCTGCACTCCACACGCAGAGAGACAAACACAAAGACAGTCCGATGAGAATCATTCGCGGCATGGGGCAAGCCTTGTGTCAAGAAACACAGTGAGGGGGCGAGTTCTGGAGATCGTACGATCAATCGGTCGGAATACCAACACCGCAGTTCAACAGGTAGCTGCGCGTGTGCGGCCAGTTTTTTGTGGCAAGGGTGCGGTGGCGTACAGGATGGGGCACCATTCGCCAGAGGGAAGCGTCCTTCAGCGGCTAGAAGGGCCAGCCGTTCTCCCAGCCAGGGCTGGAAACCCTGGTTACCGACCCATCACGAGAAACAAGCCCCGACGGGGCAGCTTCTCGAATCATCACGCCGCAGCGGAAGCTGCACGCTATGGCTGGAACTCGCAAGGCGGTACGCATCAGAACTCTTGGTGTTTTGCTCGTTTTCCTGACTTCTCCTGCTGATAGGGGAGGTCGAATTCATCGAATGCCAGCTGCTGACATCGAGGGAACCCCGTGTTTATCCTGACAAATCACGTCAGGATTTTGATGCGTACCGCCTGCCTGATCTGCAACCAAGTGGAGGAGGAAACGGCTCCTGACACCGTTATGTTCTTCTCTCAATCGAGAGTTATCCATGAGTCAGCAAGTCATTCAGTGTGTGGGCTGCGGCGTCATGCTGAAGCTGAAGGACGATCGAGTCATGCCTGCGGATGCGGATTGCCACTTCGCGAGACCACCATGTCCATTTCGAACAATCTTCCCAATTCTTCCAATATTCCTGATTGACACGGTGATACACCTGCGTATCTTAGCTTAACGAAGTTCGCGGCAGGATTTGAATCTTGAGCCGTCACTGCCGAGCGATCACCCACGAGCAGTCCCCACTCTCGAAAGTCTTGAATCATGGTTCGCAGCACAAACACCTCCGCCGGTTGGTTGAGCAAGCTCGTTGGTATTCTGGGGGGGTGGGCGTAGTTTGGGGAGTCGTCGGCGCACGTATGCTCGCTCTGCGGCACCGGCCGTGGCCGCACTTGAATCGCGGCTGTTGCTGGACGGGACGAGTTCCATTCCCGGCGGGTATGACCCGTCGATGTATAACACGGCTGGTAGCACTTCCGGATCAACGACTTCCTCGGGGAGCGCTTCGGGGGCTTATGAGTCGAATCTTGATACGACGACGGGTACGTCGACAGGTTCTTCAGGGACCAGCACGACAACGAATTCTACTAGCACAACGGGTTCGACCTCCCCCATCTGGACGATGGCCAATGGCCAGGCGCTGGATACCACGGCGGCGGATGGTGCGTTCAGCGCGGCGGTTCTATCGGCTCTTGGGACTTACGATTCGATATTAGAAAACGCGCATGATGCCCGCGTCGATGCTGATGAAACGGCGTGGGATACCTTCGTCGGGGCGATGGATGCAGCAGATCAAACACTGCAAGATGCCGACACCGACGCAGCCCTGACTTACACCGTTGCCATCGTTGCGGCGGATCAAGCTCTCGAAGATGCGGACGATGCCGCGCACTTGACTTATTACGACGGCATAGCCGGACTGGGCGACACTTACGACGATGCCATCGA
>JANOKO010001266.1:0-3982 GCA_031419335.1 Planctomycetota bacterium | reverse complement strand
CTTGCCGGTCCCGGTGCCGCCCGAGATCAACGTATTCCTCCGCAGCCGCACACAGAGCGTCAAGAACTCCGCAGCTGCCGGTGAGATGCTGCCCAGTCGGATGAAGTCGGGTAGCGAGTAGGCATCACGGCGGAACTTTCGAATGGTGAGGTACGTCCCCTGCCGGGCACACGGCGGCAACACCGCATGCACGCGCGACCCATCGGGGAGCCGGGCATCCAGGATCGGGTGCTGGGCGTCGACCTCGCGGGCGACGAACTGGGCAATGTTGCGGACCGCCGATTCGAGGGCATGCTCGCTCTCGAACGACGACCCCGTCGCCCGCAGTTGTCCGGCCTGCTCGATGTAGATCTCGTTGGCCCCGTTGACCATCACTTCGGTCACGGAGGGGTCTTCCAGGTAGCGCTGGATGGGAGCCAGAAAGAAAGCGAGACTGGCGGAGAAGACAGATTCGCGGTCCATCGAGCGGGCCTGCCGGGGAGGGAAGAGGAGAGGGGCACATCATGGAGAATTGAGAGTGTGGGAGCAAGAGGCGAGACTTTCCTTGGCTCCGACCTCCCCCCTCAATTGACACCCCCCATCCGCGTGTTAGCATGCGTCCGTTCTAGGTGCTTGAGGACTTGTGGTTCTCAAGAGAATAGGGAAGACGGTGAGAATCCGTCGCGGTCCCGCCGCTGTATCCGGGGACGAAGCGTTACGCGCGAGGGTGCCAGTTGTTCTGGCCGAATCGCAGCCACTGTGTTCAACCACCTGCTCTCCCACATCGGCATGCCGATCGAGAGTGCAGAGAACATGGGAAGGTGTGACGTGAGGACGATCCGGGAGTCAGAAGACCTGCCTAGACAGTTAAGAGTTCGGCTCGCGCGGTAACGTGCGCCGACTGGTTTGTACTGCGCTGCGCCTTCTGCTTTCGAAGGGGTGAGCGGCTACACAGTCGCGCCTTTCCCGTGTGGGTCTCGTTTGACACGAGGAAATGTCCCATGCATCTGTCCATCTCCCGCCGCGCGCGTGGCTTTACGCTCATTGAACTGCTGGTGGTCATCGCGATTATCGCTGTGCTGATCGCATTGCTGCTCCCCGCCGTTCAGCAAGCCCGCGAAGCCGCTCGACGGACCGAGTGTCGCAACCGTCTTAAGCAGCTCGTACTGGCTGTGCATAACTACGCCGATACTTACAAAGAGCAGTTCGTGCCCTACGTGTCGGAAGACTCGGCTCGCCTGAACTACTTGCAGACCTACTCCGGCAACCAGGGCAAGGCCCAGCACTGGTTCGGCGTCGTGAACTACGACGAGCCGGATGTCACGAAGCAGCTCGACTTTCCTGCGAGCCCGTTGGCTCCCTACATGGAAACGAGCTATGAATCGTTCCAGTGCCCCGACTTTGGCCCCAGCCAAATGGACGCAGTGCCGTTCGGGAAACCATCCACCGGATTCGGTTACAACGGTCACTTCCTGTCCCGGTCGTCGGGAGTCGATTACCTGCCACCGACTTGGGCAGCTGTGCCGAATCCGAAACCGCTCACTCGTCGCTTTCGAGATGTCACTCAGTTGACGCAGACAATTGTGTTTGCGGACAGTGCGGGAGTGTTCTGCACCGATTGGACCTGTGCGTCGAGCAAACTGCGAGAGAATTGGTTGTTGGAGCCACCGAGTAATGACTTCCCCACGGTCCACTTCCGTCACAGCGACAGTGCCAACGTGGCGTTTGCCGATGGCCATGTCGAGACGAAAGGACGCGGTTGGCTCGCCCCCGGGTTCGGGGATGTCCAGAAGATGGACCAGGCACGCCTGGGCTATGTCGGCGATCAGCTCAACAATCCGGCATTTCAGGACGAGTGGTACGACCTGAAGTAGTGGGACACGTTTTCGACGTGCCCGTCCGAAGCGAAGCGCCGACTGGCAACGTAGGACGGCCTTTCCAGGCCGTCCCCAATCCGCCCCCGAGAGCCAGAGCGGATAGCATGGGTAAGGTACTGGCTTCCCAACGGGGCAGGGTGGGGACGTTGTGGGTCGAGCGGGGACGGGCTGGAAAGCCCATCCTACGGCGGCGTGCGAATGCCGTGTCAGTACTGAGTCGCTGGTGGTGGCCTGCCCGCTGGGCGGCAACCCCTCCAGGAAGTATTGACGGGACAGTGGCGCACAGATCGTCCATGGCGAGACGATTGCACCCTGTCACCTGTAAGTGCTTCACGCACATTCGATCTATTGCTGTCAGTTCTTATTCATTGGGGGAGTTCGATGTTTCTCAACTGGCCCGATCCAGAACAGTATCGCATCTGTCAGTTGCAACTGACCCGTTGGTTGGTCGCTGGCGCACTCTTGATGGTGCTCGGTTGCGGACCAGCCTCGCCCCCTGACCCGCGTGCGAATCAAATGGTCTACTTCGACCGTGCGACAAAAAATGCGGTGGTTTACAACGTCTCGCGAGAGATGCCTGTGATCCATCCCCGAACTGGCATGCCGACACTCGTGCCGGCACTCTATTGCGTGCAATGTCAGAAGTGGTTCCCTGCGCCGCCGATCGAAGTTCGAGAGCGAAATCCCAAGGCGATGATCTGTCCGAAAAAGCACCCCTTGTCGCACGAGGGTCCGTGGCCGGACGAGGTTCTGTAGCGCGGACTGCTCGAAACAAGTCCAAATCGCATTGCGTGCCCTGTTCTGCATCTCACTCAGCATAGGCAGCAGCATGTTTTCCGAGGTCGTGTACGCTTTCGTCGTGCCAGCACTCACTCCCGAGACACTGCGATGTGCCACTCAGGACGAAAGCGTTCGGACATCGGCGTCTTCCCCCCGGAACTGCTTGGAGCCCCAACCAAGAGTGTCCTGCTGCGTCTCAGCCACGACGCGAGCATCGATGACCAGTACCGCTTGACCACAGCTCGATTCACTTTGCAT
The DNA here is from genome assembly GCA_031419335.1 of Planctomycetota bacterium. GTDB lineage: Bacteria > Planctomycetota > Planctomycetia > Planctomycetales > Planctomycetaceae > TH-plancto1. The sequence continues at coordinate 1,088 of JANOKO010001266.1, read as the reverse complement.
CCATGGGGAATCCCACAGCTCGGCTCACCTTCCCAGCGAAATCAAGAACTTCAGTAACCATTTCGTCCACGGCGTGAGCCGCGTTTTGTTGTATTGGTCGCCGATCTTGCGGAGGGCGTCAGCTTGTGTGGGATACGGGTGAATTGTGGTGGCCAGATCTTTCAGACCGATCCCGTTTTGCAGAGCTAAGGTGACTTCGGAGATCATCTCCCCCGCGTGCGGAGAGAGAATGGTGGCTCCGACGATACGGTCGGTGCCACGGCGAACGTGAACCTTGACGAAGCCTTCGGTCTCGCCGTTCAGAATCGCCCGGTCCACCGTTTCGAGTTGTTGAGTGTAGGTATCGATCGCGATCCCCGCCCGCTTCGCATCCGAGGAGAGCAGCCCGACATGGGCGACCTCGGGGGAAGTGTAAATACACCAGGGAATGATGAGACGACTGGCCTTGGACCGGCCCCAGAAGAGGGAGTTCTGAATGACGATCCGAGCGAGGAAGTCAGCGGCGTGGGTGAATTTGAACCGCGAGCAGATGTCACCGGCGGCAAAGATGCGGGGGTTGGTGGTCCGGAGTCGGTCGTCAACGGAGACACCGTTGCTATCGTAGGCCACGCCCGCGACTTCGAGGTCGAGCCCTTCCACATTGGGAGCGCGGCCCGTGGCGACGAGGACAGCGTCGAACTGCCCGCGCCGCTCCTCCGATCCGCTGCGAAAGATGATCGTGGTTTCGGAACCCGAGCGCATCACAGACTCGATTCGGGAATTGAGCTGCACGTCGATCCCTTCGCGTTGAAACACGGAAAGGAGCAACGCAGACGCTTCGGGGTCGTCCTGAGCCAAGAGGCGTTCAGAAGCTTCATACAAGGTGACCTGCGATCCTAAGCGGGAGAAGCATTGGGCCATCTCGCATCCAATGGGACCTCCACCAATCACGGCGAATCGCCGGGGCAGTTCCGTCAGGCTAAACAGGGTTTCGTTGGTCAGTATCTCGCTGTCGGACAAGCCCGGAATCGATGGGATGGCGGCCCGTGCTCCCGTACAAAGCGCAGCCTTCTTGAAGTGCAGCTTTTGGTCCGCGACTGCCACTGCGG
>JANOKO010001265.1:0-2408 GCA_031419335.1 Planctomycetota bacterium | reverse complement strand
TTCAATTCTGGCGCTGCCGCCACAACGGCTTCCGGGGTGACGGCAAGGACGGCCAGTTTTGCATCGTCCTCCCGGACCAGGACGCCGTGATCGCCATCACCGCCCACACCGGCGACATGCAGAGCGAACTGAACCTCGTCTGGGACTTCCTGCTCCCCGCCTTCTCCGGCAAAGCCCTCCCCGAGAACCCCGACGAGCAGGCGAAGCTCCAGGAAACTCTCGGGAAATTGGAAGTGCGAGTGCCCCAGTAGGATGGCCTTTCCAGGCCGTCCCGTCCAGAACGGGCCACAGTCTCGCGATTCCCAACGGGACGGTTTATGGTACTTGTGAGTCGCGCGCGGACGGCCTAGAAAGGCCGTCCTACGGGAATGCGATTCCCCTGTACGACGGACATCCTCGTCCGTCGTACGAGAAACCTCCTCTGGCACCAACCCTTGCACCCACAACGCACACTCTTCACCACTGACCCGCAGCCCCGCCTTCGCTACTGGCTGCTGGGCTTCGGCCTGATCGCTCTGCTCGGTTGCCAACCGAGTGGACCTGCTCCCAAGTCACCGGAACAGGTGATCGAGGAATCGCAGAAAACCGTTCGAGAGGTGGAAGCTGTCACCGCAGCTGTGAAGGAGCCGGACAAGGCGACCTCCGGTGTGGTCCCCGAGGTGAAGCCTGCCGCTGCCGTGGCTGCCAAGGCCGCAGCCAAGAATGACCCGCTGAAGGATGTGGCTCCTCCGGGTCCAGTGGTGCCGTACTTCAATCCGCTGACCGAAGCGGAAATCGCCGAGGGCTGGATCTCGCTGTTCGATGGACACTCGCTGTTCGGCTGGGAGTCGAACTCCTCCGAAGTGAATTGGAAGGTGGCGGACGAAACGATCACCGCTGACGCCGGACCGAAGGGGCTGCTGCTGACCTACACTCCGTTCGCGGACTACCAGTTCCGCTGCGAGTACCGCATGGCAGCGGGCGGCAACAGCGGGGTCTTCCTGCGGACGCTGCGTGAGCCGAAGGATGTCCTGAAAGACTGCTACGAGGTCAACATCGTCGACGAACACCCCGAGGGCTTCCTCACCGGGTCGATCGTCGGCTTGCAGAAGACCGCTGAGCCGATCCAGGGGTCAGGGGACTGGCACACGTTACTGCTGGCCGCGAATGGGACGAAGATCACCATCGCGATCGATGGCAATCTGGTCTGCATCTACGACGACACCCGTCCGGAGGCCCGCCGTTCGGGTCTCATCGGCCTGCAAAAGAATGCGGGGAAGATCGAGTTCAAGAACATCGCCCTCCAACCACTGAACCAGAAGCCGCTGTTCAACGGCACCGATCTCACCGGCTGGCGAACCGTTCCCGGTAGCAAGGGGGAGTTCACGTTCGAGGAGGGCACGATTCACGTGAAGGGCGGGGAGGGGTTCCTCGAATCGGAGTCACTGCACAAGGACTTTGTGTTGCAGGCCCAAGCTCGGACCAATACCGAGGAGGTGAATACAGGCATCTTCTTCCGAGCCGAAGCGGGGACCGAGAAGGCGAAGTCGAACGGGTACGAGATGCAGGTGGATAACAGCCTCAAGAAGGAGGATCCCGAAGCTCCCCTCCGTTCCGGCAGATTCGAGATTATTGGAGTGAACGTTCCAGGAAACGCGGGTACGGGCGCCATCTTCCGCCGTGTCAACGCGCGATGCCTCATGGCCTTGGACAAGGAATGGGCCACCGTGACCCTCATCGCTAGCGGCCCACGCTTCTCGACCTACGTCAACGGCTACGCCGTCGTCCATTGGGAAGACACCCGCAAACCCGACCCGAACCCGCGCAAGGGCCAACGCACTGGCGCCGGCCACTTCAGCCTCCAAGGCCACGACCCCGGCACCGATGCCTCCTTCCGCGCGATCACCGTCAGCGATATGCCGTAGCTACGATGGCTCCGTCCGTACTGCCCGGACTGGGGATACGGGGCGACGATGCTGAACGTGAAATTGCAACCGCCTCCCCTCACTCACGGTTCTATCAACTGCACTCGGTACTCCCGTCCGTCGACTGTGATCAGACCCAAAACTGCTCCGTCCGTGTGAGCGACCAGAACTCCCCCGTGGTGTTGTCTGGCCAGTGGCAAGTCGGGGTCAAGCGTCCATGTCGTCCCATCAGCCCGCAGCAATCCCGCGGCCACGTACACCGGCGGTTGTTCGCCCCCAGTGACCAGAAAGCAATTCTCGGCCACGGTCAGCGGCCTTATCTGGGATTCCGAATTGGTTGGGAATCCCGCAGCGGTCAGGCTCCTCCCACCATCACTGCCCGCCGCTTGCAGCAGCGTCTCTTCGAACTTGGCCTCGCCAATGGTCAAGGAGGCCGACCCTGCAATCGCATCCGCTGGCACCCAGAGCAAGTCCGCTGGCCCCAGTGTCCGCTCCCCGATCCGC
>JANOKO010001264.1:0-3755 GCA_031419335.1 Planctomycetota bacterium | reverse complement strand
CTGGCCCAGGAGATCCTGGCCAAGAAGGTGCTCGTCGGGTATGAAGACAACCGCCGGGTGCTGGTCGACGCGCTGGACATTCTGACCGTGGTCAGCGCCCCCGGGGCTCCGCCGAAGCGACACGAACCGGAATCGGACGATGGTCCGGAGTAGGTTCCGGAGTAGCTACGTTCGCCAGTACGTGGGCTCACTGAACCAGCGTTCGCACACGATGCAGACTTCCGAAGTCTTCTGAGACTTCGGAAGTCTGTTGGCGCTGACAACACCGAGGCAATTCGCCCTCCTTCTGGCGAAGGTGGCTACGTTGCCGACACTCTCAAGGATTATCTGATGCGTCTCCCGATTGCTTTCGTGTGTGTCATCACCGGACTGGCTCTCTCGATGTTCAGTCTCGCGGAGGACAAACCAGCTCCCGAAACCACCAAACCCGCGGGCAAGGTTCTCGAACTCTTCGATGGACAGACCCTGAAAAACTGGAAGGTGCCCGAGTTTGGCGGCGAAGGCAAAGTCTCCGTGAAGGACGGCCAGATCCTCATCGGCATGGGAGAACCGATGAGCGGCGTCACCTGGACCGGAGGCGATCTCCCGAAAGTCGATTACGAGATTACCTTCGAAGCCCAGCGGATCGAGGGGACCGACTTCTTCGGCACGATCACCTTCCCCGTCCAGAAGGACAGTTGCTCGTTTGTCCTGGGCGGCTGGGGTGGCGGCGTCACCGGCCTCTCGACTCTGGATGGGTATTCCGCCATTGAGAACCAGACCACAGGCTACCGAGAATTCGAACAGGGGAAGTGGTACAAGGTCCGCGTGCGGGTGACGAAGACCAAGATCGAGACCTGGATCGATGACAAGCAAGTGGTCGATGTCGACTATACCGACAAGAAAATCGGCATCCGCATTGAAGTGGAACTCTCCAAGCCGCTGGGGTTCACCACGTACCGAACCACGGGGGCCCTTCGGGCGTTGAAACTAACCGAGCTTGAGGCGGCTCCTGCGGAGAAGAAATAGTCAGTCCGTGCAATGAGAGACATCGTCCGACTGCCTGAGACAATCCCAGGCAAGTCAAGAGGATCCACCCTCATCCAGCACCCTGACCACGAGTGAAACTCACGAGCGTGCTTTCAGTTCTCGGTGAAACTTCCAGCCGGGGATCAGGAAGGTCAAAGCGCTGGTGATCCCGAAGATCGTAATTCCAATGTGCGGCCAGAGGGCCATGGGGATGGCACACAGGAACATCACGATGGCCTGGATGTAGAACTCGCCGGAGAGTACGCCCGCCTTGCCGATAAAGACACTGGCGGCGAACAGGGCCAGGACCGGAGAGAGGCTGAGGACAGGCAGATCCAGCAGCTCTTCGATGAGAAACAGCATCGACGAACTGACCATACTCGCCGCCCAGAGATGAGCGACTTGCCGTTCGACGAATGTCACCGGACCTGCGCGGTGCCGCATTTTCCAGAATGCCAAAGCCCAGGCACCCAACCCGATCGTCCACAATCCAAAATACGGGATGCGGGACGAGACCTGCTTCCACTGCATGTAATTCGTAATCAGGCACAGCACCAGCAGCACCAGTGAATGCCACATCCAAAGTAGTCCCCAATTCCTCAGAATCCCCGCATGATGGGTCGGACGGAACGCTCGGCTCAGCACATCGGACAGTCGTGAGGAGCGGGCCTGGACTGGTTCGTGGTGGAGGAACGCTTGCAGGTCGTCGGCCAGATCATCTGCGGTGGAATACCGCAGGTCGGCGGGTTTCTGCAGCGCCTTCAACACGATCATCTCCAGGTCGATATCGATCGCCGGATTGAGCAATCGGGGCGGTGGCGGCTCATGCTCCAGTGCCATAATGACCGCATCGGCTGGCGAGGCGCATTGGAACGGGGGGCGCCCGGTCAGCGTTGCAAACAGAACTGCTCCCAGGCTGTAAATGTCGGTCGCGGGGCCGATCTGGCTGGGGTCTCCCACAGCTTGTTCAGGGGACATGTATCCGGGCGTACCCAGAATGGCACCCGTGCGGGTCAAGGAGCGATGAGCCTCGACAGACGGTGCCAGCAACTCGGAAGCTGAGACTCCGGTCAGCGAACTGCCCTCAATTCGCACGATTCGTGCCAGTCCGAAGTCCGAGACATACGGGTGATGTAACCGATCCAGCAAAATATTGGAGGGCTTCAGATCCCTGTGCAACACCCCACTGCGGTGGGCGTAGGCAATCGCGCGGCAGACCGGGATCAACAGCCCAGCGGCTTCGCGAGGAGCCAACGGATTGCGGCTCATTCGGTCGGCGAGGGTTTCGCCAACGACGAGTTGCATACTGAAGTAAGGCAGGCCCGACTGTTCGCCGACTTCGTAGACAGAGACGATGTGCGGGTGGTTGAGCTGGGCCGCAGACTCGGCCTCGGTGCGAAACCGACGCAGGTCATCGGTCGTGGCGAAAACGCCCCGGACCATCATTTTGAGGGCCACATCGCGGTTCAGACTCCGCTGATGGGCTTTGTACACGACCCCCATGCCGCCGCGCCCGATCTCGGTGAGGGACTCGTAGTCCCCGAACCCAACCAGAACCGATGACGGGGGCTCACCCACACTGCCGACCTTCGAACCTGACAGTGGACGCCCGAGGGCCTGGGCCAGTTGGGCGGCACCCACCAGTTCGCGTAGCTCGTCGACGAGGTCGGGGTGTCGCGAACCGACTTCGGCCCAGTCGACAGTCCGTCCCCGTTCCACCTGCTCCAGCAACATCTGGAGGGCGTCGCAGAGTTGTTGCTCACGCAAAGGGGGGTCGAGGGGCACGGAGACTCAGGCAGGGCAGGGCGTCATCAGATTGAGGTGAACTGGTATAGGTGTTGTAACTGTCGCATGTGGGTTTCGGGAATCGTGGCTGTCTCGAAGTGAAATCTCAGTTTCCTTTTGACGACATCTGGATCGTGACTTAGTTTTACCGGGTAGCTGTCTGTTGTGACTTGCATCCTGGATGTGTTCGAGCGCGTGAGTGGAGTGGAGCATCATGAAAAAGGGTGAACCGCAGCTGATCAGCGCATCCACAATTCTCATACTGAGCGGCTTTTTGATAGGGCTGACCGTCGGAAAAATAGTCTCTGACAGCCTATCGCCGTATGTGCTGTCCTGTGGACTGGCGGGTTTTCTGGCGTTTATTGCTTTGGAATTTACAGGCACGCAACGAGAAGAACAGAGCGCGCACGAGGAACAGATCCACGTCCAGGGCCGCTTGAATCGGCATGTCCTGTCACAGAGTAGTATGACGTTCAGAATGCCAGAAGACACTGACTTAGTGCCGCCACATGCCAATGAAATCAACTCCCTGTCTCAGTCAACGATCAACCTCAAGCGACTCGACAACCTCTATGAGCAGTTGATGAAAGTAGAAGCGAAATCAGACTCGACCGTCCTGGAACCCATGGACAGCTCGAATCAGACGTGACCTCGACTCGTCCAAAACGGTAATATCCTTCCCCAGCGTAGATTGCAGACTGCATCGCTACGAAATCAGGGAGGGAATTCATGTCGGTTTTCAGAGTCTGGACGAGTGTGGTCGCCCTCACGGCCCTGCTGTGGGGATGTGGTGTAGCCTGTGAAGCCGAAACACCATCATCCCGACTGGCGACCGTGAATGGTCATTCAGTGTTGCAGCGCGATGTCGATCTGGAACTGTTGATCTCCGGCTCTCGACAGCCGACACCAGCCGATCGCGCCGCTGCCTTGGAGCGAGTGATTGACCGGACTTTGGTGGCGAA
>JANOKO010001263.1:0-15273 GCA_031419335.1 Planctomycetota bacterium | reverse complement strand
GTTTTTTGTTGTCTTTCGCGCAGTCTTCCCCGTCTCTGCCCCACGTCGCGTCGAACATCGTGCGCGCGCCCCCCCCCCCCCGCCAATGGCACCCAGTGCCCGTTCGTTTTTTTACCAGACCACTGGCGAGCCGTGCGGCGTCAGCCCTCGGACCCGCATTTCGACCGGAGTCCGGGGGCTGATGCCGCCCGGCTCGCCGGAACTGAATCAACACTGAAACAAGGCGTGTGAGTCATGGCGAGTATGCATTGGTCGCGAGGCGTGTGGGCCTGCGTCACTTGGAGTTTATTCTGCTGCATGTTTATCGGGGCGGGTTGCACCAAACCTCAACCGCCAGTCACGCCGGTTGTCGCTACGCCCGTCGAGCCACCACCCGCGAAACCTCCGAGTCTGGCCACAGCCAGCGCTGTCGACGTGAAAGCGGCCCGGGCGAGGATCGCTGCCCTGGGATCGAAGGCGAAGTTTGCTCCCCCAGAGGGCGATCTGCTCACCGAGATCGTGATTGGAGATGGCTCGAACCTGACCGCTGAGGATCTCACTCTGTTCGGAAAACTCAGCGATCTGGAGAAGCTGCGGATCGATGACTGCCGCACGCTGAACGACGACATGGCCTCCCAACTCAGCGGCCTGAGCGGGCTGACCAGCTTGGCTCTGACCAATTCGGTCATCAACGATGTTACCGTCGAAATGATCGTGAAATCGTTTCCTAAACTCACCGAGCTTGATCTCTCCTCGAATACGAATATGTCGAGCAGCGTACTCAAGATCGTCAGCCAGATGAGCCAGCTCCAACGGCTGACGCTCGTGCAGACCAATGTCAACGATATCGGGGCCGGGAACCTCTCCAAGATGCAATCGCTCCAATCGCTCGACTTGCGAGGCAATATGCAAGCAGGCGACATGGCCCTGGAAGTCATCGCGGAACTCCCGAAATTGACGGGGCTTAAGCACCGGAGTTCATCCGTCACTGATTCCGGTATGGAGTCTCTGAGCCGCAACCAGACCCTGGGATCGTTGTTGATCCAGGATTTCAAGATCACGGACGAGTCGGGACCGCACCTCGCGAAGCTCAAGAAACTGACCCAACTCGAAATCTTCCGCTGCCAGGGTTTCGGTACCGAGGGAGTCCTGGCTCTGAAAGGGATGGGCCTGACCCGGCTCACCTTGCGCGACCTGTCCAGCGTCGACAATCGGGCCATGGCGGTCTTTGCTGACCTGCCCCAATTGCGGCGGCTCTACCTCCACGAGATGACTTCTGTCAGCGACGAAGGACTCAAGCATCTGGCCACTCTCCAGTCGCTGGAACTGCTCGATATCTGGAGCGTCTCCCAATTGACTGATGCGACTGTCGACGTGATCCTGACCCTGCCGAAGCTGAAGACGCTGTCACTCCGAGCCACGGGGATCACTGCTGAAGGGATGAAGAGGCTCGAAGCGAAGTCGTGGACGAAACTGGACTTCGGAACGTCCGGGGACGACACCCGTGAGGCCGCAGCCCCCTAGCTGAGCCGTGTCGACACGACGTGTCGGGGCGAGCCACTGTCGCTCGCGCCATCACAGTGGGAGTTGTTATGCCTCTGATCCGAGATCTCCTCACGGTCCTCGAACAGCAGATTCCCCTTGAATTGGCGGAGTCCTGGGACAACGTGGGGTTGTTACTGGGTGATTCTGAAGCAGAGGTGCGAGGTGTGATGACCTGCTTAACGCTGACCGAAGACGTGGCCGCAGAGGCGATTCGCGAGGGAGCGAACCTCGTCATCGCGCACCACCCGATTCTGTTCAAGGCCGTCAAGCGGATCACCACAGAGACGATCGAGGGACGCCTGCTGCTGCGTCTGACTCAAGCCGGTGTGAGCGTCTATTCCCCGCACACCGCGTTCGACAGTGCTCGAGAGGGGATCAATCAGCAGATCGCCGTGGCCCTAGGACTGCAGGAAATCCTGCCTCTACGCCTTCGCCCCCAGTCACAAGACGGTGCCGGACGTTGGGGCCGACTTCACACTCCGCTGACGCTATCAGACCTCTTTCGAAAACTGGAGTTCATGGGCGGGGCCAGTCCGCTCACATACGTGGGCGAACCGTCCCACTCTTGTGATACCATTGGAATTGCATGTGGCTCAGCCGGTGAATTCCTGACGGAGGCGGCTGCTCACGGCTGCCAAGCGTTTGTCACCGGTGAAGCTCGATTCCATCACTGCCTGGAGGCTCGTTCCTTGGGAATCGCGCTGGTCATGGTAGGCCACTATGCCAGCGAACGCCCCGCCGTCGAACACCTGGCGAGTACGCTTGCCCTCCGCTGGGCTCCCTTGAATATCTGGGCCAGCCGGGCAGAATCCGATCCCATCCGGTACTGGTCTGCGTCCCCAGGGACGACGCATGGAAATCGTTCTTGAATCTGATCGCGATGGCAGTTTCCATCGTGAGCGATACTGCGATGAGCGGCACGGTGTTCGTGATACTGGAGCTGAAACAATTTGCTAAGGCGTGATCGGTTGCCCTCGTTTCACCTCGAACCAGCAGCTTCAGCATCCGTCATTGCAGCGTCGACTGGAAACACAACACGCAAGACGAGATACCGTCCAGGCTCAACCTCATTCATGATCAACACAGACGGTCGGCTTCTGAGAACCAGGTCTTCGCAGTCCGGAGCTGCGGTCGGAGCCAGTTCTGTGAACAGCGTAAAGACGCCGGAGTCCTCGTTCGAGAGGACTCCCGTCAAACCCGAGATCATACCGAGGACAGCCTGTTTCCGCGGGTTGACGGGATCCAGGGACTGTCGAGAAGCCCACTCGGTTCGAGACACGGGTCCGCGAGCCATCCATTGCGCATGCGGCCAAGTCTTGGTGATGGCCTGTTGTAGAGCCGGACCGGGCTTCACCCACTCCTGGGCGGGAATCGCGTTCCAGTCGATCTGCGGCAACGGATAGTCCTTCAGGTCCGGGTCCGCTCCCAAGGTCGTGATTCGTTGCAGGCGGGGAGCCCATTGCCGCACCGGCTCCTCGACAATGTAGTTCGCCGGAACGCTCCCGTGATAACTCAATCGATCTCCAAGCTCCTGCTGCGATGGAGATCGCTGGGTTTGGAACAACGAGGGGTTGATGCCTTCCGCAGGATTCATGCGAGAGACGAGATCATCCTCCCGCATGTCGGTCCACCATTGGCCCTGGACCGCGTGGGCCACAGCTCGACCGCTCGCTCCATAGGTCAGTTCTAATCGGGAAGTCCGCAGCACCTCATTCTGGGGCGAGACATCCACGATGCTGATCCACGTCCGCGAATCGTTGCGGCCATTATGCTCTGCGGCCAGATGCGCCATCCAGCCTGTAAATCCGAGAGCCACCAGAGGGAACACGGCCCAAGTCCACTTCCGCCGTTTGAGTAATCCCAGCAGCAGATAATCTCCGGGTGCGATGCAGAACAGGCAGCACGCCAGCACTGAAGCCGCCAACCCGAAGGGCATCCCGCGAATCGAGTCCGGCATCAGTTGCTGTGTGAGTTCCTGGATCGGGACTCGCGGTCGCGGCTCGAGCGGTCTAGTCCCTGGGTTCCAAAAGTTCATTGGGAGTGGTTGCTGTCCATAGGCCAATTGGCGATAGGATTGCAGGGGATCCCCAGACCCCAGTGACAGCGTGTGTGACTCTTCCAGAGACTTGGATCGCTCGGGCAGCATCTGGATCGCCTGCCGCGCGACTCTGGCCCACTCGCGTGAGTCCCCCGGTAACTCCCGGTGAGCGACGATGAATTGTCCCATTCCCGGCCCGAAGACATTCACCGAATCAGGCAGCCCACTGGCTGTGCGCGTGGATTGAGACCATTCATTCTGCGAGAGCACTTGAACGAACTCTGCGGATTCTGGCTGCAGCTTCCCCAACTGAAGCAGAGTCAATGAGCCCCCTGCCTGGACCCAAACACGGATCGCCTCTCGCTGGGCAGACCGCAGCTGATTCAAATTATCGTGGGCCAACACGATCGCATCGAGTCCCAGCAGTCGTAGCGAATCGGCAGGGAATTCGGCAGGTTTGACTCTCGATAGGTGGACATGCAGGTCGGCCCCTTCCTCAGCCGACAAATGCTGCTGTAGCGTGAATGGGAACTCGAATGCGGTCGGGGCCCCTTCCGCTCCCAACCCCGTCGGTGTGGTCGATCCGTGGTCGATCACGACGGCGACCACCATTGTTCGCCTTCCCCGGATCGGGGCCTCGACATCGAGTTGCTCCGGATCAAAGCTGCGTTTCTCACCCAGGAACTCGGCTTCCAAGACATATCGATCGAGTTTATTGAGGATGACGGGGCGCGGAGTCATGAACCAGATGACCTGCTCGCTCTCTGACAAAGCGGTGTCGTGACTGATCCAGTCGCTAATCGGTGTTCCATCAACAAAGGCTCGGACTTGCAGACGCCCTTCCAGCAATTCCGGTTTCTGCCACTTCACGAAGGCGCGGAGGCTCAACGGGGCGCTGGTTCGAGCCCCTTCCCATTCGCGGCGAATCGTGATTTTGAGCGGCTTGTCCTGTGCGTAGACGATTCCGCACAGTGCAGACCATACGAACAGACACCAACCCAAGGACTTGCGTGACATTGTCGAATTCCAGACGCCAGGATCGGGACGCCTCAGCAACTCTGCGTTTTTCGTCAAACCACTCCGAGCGATGGTGACAGATGGGAGGGGTTCCGGAAAGGATGCCGCACAGGGAGAGTTACGCTGGTGCCTGCTTGGATGTGGGCGCGACCTGATTGTGGCGAGTTCACATCAGATTCCGTTTCGCCTCATCGAGCCTTCTCAGGTGTTGCCATTTGACCTCATTGTCCAGCCCCAGCCCGGTTCACTGCCCGTCAAAAATCTCGGAATGACTGCGAATCATCCCGTTTCTGGAGCCGACTGGGTCGTTGATCGCACTCCGGCGCGCGGAATGCAAGGCTCCCGTTCCACGTCCCTGTACTGCTCTCGACCTTATCATACACTGCACTGCCTCATGGTTGCCCAACGCACCGACCGCTACCTCGTCTCCAATCTCGGAACCTGCTTGTGGCTGAAGCTCTGTGGATTCGTGACAGAACACCAGGCCGAAATCCGGGATGTGAGCGAACAGCACCTGCGGCTCAGATTGGGAGGAACTTGGTTGCAACGCCTGCTGGGAACAGCTTCACCGGCATATCCCTTGGATCTCGAAATTCGGATCACTCCCACGGAATCGGAAGTGGAGTCCCGGTCCGAAGCTCAACTTCAGATCGTCATCCGTGATGCCAGCCTGATCAGCCATGTGAGCGATTTTGAAGCCGCCTCCCGACGCGTGCTGTGGCAACTGAGAAACCACATGTTGGTGGTGTCATCGTGAAATCGTGGTCAACCCGGGCGTAACACATGTCTTTTTTTCTATCCGATCTAGACACTCCGCGCCGACTTGACTAGAATCCTGCGGTCCGATTTTGCATTTGCATACGCTTCTTAGGTTTGGTTCCTCTGCTCGTCCGTTCGGATTGTGCATTTCCAAGACTGAGCAGCTGAACGCAAAAGCACACAAGGTGGCTGACGATTGGGGCATGTTGCACCAAGATCAGACCGACCCCAACCCGGGCAGATCTCGAACCGAACAATGGTCCGCCGGGACCGGTGGTGTCGAGAAGGGTTCTCGAGCGCAAAGGCGCAAGTTCAAAGCATGAGCATGAAACTGTATGTGGGCAATTTGTCGTTCAAGACGACAACCGACGATTTGAGAGCAGCTGTCGAACAGTATGCTCCCGTGACGTCGATCGATGTGGTGATGGACCGGATGACGGGTCAGTCCCGAGGGTTCGCCTTCGTGGAAGTTGCCGAAAACGGCGAAGCGGTGGTCGAAGCGCTGAACGGTGCAGACCTCCAGGGACGCAAGCTGGTGGTCAACGAAGCTCGTCCCCGTGAAGACCGTCGTCCTGGCGGCGGCGGTGGTGGGGGCGGCGGCGGCGGCGGTGGATACCGTGGCGGCGGCGACCGTGGTGGAAGCGGCGGCGGTGGTGGTGGTGGTGGATACCGTGGCGGCGGCGACCGTGGTGGAAGCGGTGGCGGCGGCGGCGGTGGATACCGTGGCGGCGGCGATCGTGGCGGAAGCAGCGATCGTGGCGGCGGCGGCGGCGGTGGTGGAGATCGCGGACGGGATCGTCGCTACTAAGCGCTGATTCGTAGTGCCGCCTGGTTCGACTGATCAGTCGCACTCAGTCAGTGGCACACACTCAGAGGGGAGAAGGCTCACGCCGACTCCCCTCTTTGCATTGAGTCGACGCAACATTTATCGTAGCAGGTGAGCGGCCCGGCGCTGCCGCCGGTTTCCTTCACTGTGATCCATTGAGCCCTGTACTCCCACACTCGATCGCGATTCGGGGAACCGCCTGCTAGCTCCGTGCCGATCACGACACAGGATCAACTCATGAAAACCCGCAAGATCGAAGACATCATCCAAATGTGTCACGTCCGGCCCGGGAAGAAATTCAAGCTCAAGGACCACGACCCCAGTTGGGAGGGTGACAAAAGTATCCCCGAGGAACGCCGCCGTCAGTACGCGGAGTCGCTCCTCTCCCAGGATGTCTCCGAACTGGCTGAAGCCCAGGAACTGCTCTATGCCTCCGGCACCTGGTCGTTGCTCGTCGTTTTTCAGGCCATGGACGCCGCTGGCAAAGACAGCACCATCAAGCACGTCCTCACCGGCATCAATCCCCAAGGCTGCCACGTCACCAGTTTCAAGCAACCCTCGCAAGAGGAACTCAACCACGACTTCCTCTGGAGGTGTTCGAAAGCCCTCCCCGAACGCGGTCGGATCGGGATCTTCAACCGCTCCTACTACGAAGAAACCCTCGTCGTCCGCGTCCACCCCGAGTTTCTCAAATCTCAACAGCTCCCCGACCTCCAGGCCCCGCATGCGAAGATCAAAAAATCGTTCTGGAAGAACCGGTTCGAGGATATCAACAACTTCGAATGCCACTTGAATCGCAACGGCACAGCGGTTATCAAATTCTTCCTCCACGTGTCCAAAGACGAACAGCGAAAGCGGTTCCTGGAACGGCTCAACGAACGCGATAAGTTGTGGAAATTCTCGCTGGGCGACCTGAAAGAGAGGGCTCGCTGGGACGACTATATGGCCGCCTATGAAGAGGCGATCGAGGCCACATCGACCGAGGAAGCCCCGTGGTACGTCGTCCCAGCCGACAACAAATGGGTGATGCAGGCCATCGTCGCACGTGTCATCGTGAGCACGATTCAGTCCCTGAATCTCGAATGGCCCCAGGTGCCCGACAGCGACCGTGAGGAAATGCAGATGGCCAAACAACAGTTGTTGGCGGAGTCCTAATTCGACAGCGCCACATTTCTAGAGCGGTCTGAGCACCGCCGAGAGCGGCAGGCTGACGCCGTGCCGCTCTCGCTGGCTTGAGGCTCTGGTTTTATCCACACAGATGACCACAAGTCGCGCTGTCCAACGAAACACGCATGTCGACCAACCACCCGCAGAAGTCCCATGTACGCTGTGTGGATGCGCGGTGGTTTTGGCATCCGAGGCGAAGGGCAGAGTATGGTCCAAGACTGTGCCGAGCGGGGGCGTTCACGGGATGATGAATTCCACAGCCAGCGGGACGACCTCAATGCATGCCGGGGTCTGGCCCAGGGGGTCGCCATCGGCTTGAATGGGGACGGGGAAGTCGGACTCGATCTGGAATCGACGACCGGTGAGGCGGATGACTTCCGTCGACTGCTCATGTGTCCCTCGCAGAATTGAAAATACGCAGCGGGCCAGCCCCCAGATCGTACGGGGATTGAAGAGACGGGCATCCAGGATTCCATCACTTCCATGAGCTGTCGGGACAACCCCCAGTTGCAGGGCATACGCAGGCAAATTGGCGATGACGATCAGTTGACCCGTATGCACGAGGGGGGCATCGTCAACTCTGACATGCAGCGTCGGGGGACGGAAGCGCCAGAGTGATTTCAGGATCGGGCCGAGATAGCTCAGGTGCCGGACATGACCTCCCTGGCGATGGGCGTGAACTTGGTGTACGACTTCGGCGTCGATCCCGACGCTCGCCATGACCAGGAATCGGCGACCGTTACAGAGTCCCAGATCGAAGCGTCGACGGTTTCCGCGTGCGATCATCTCCGCGACCGTTCGCCCGCTGCTGGGTATCTTCAGCGACTTGGCCATCAGGTTTTCCGTCCCGAGCGGCAGAACGCACAACGGCAATTGCGGATGGCGGTTGACAAGATCCAGGAGCGTGCCATCTCCCCCAGCCGCCACGACCGCCATCAAGTCCGGACGACGTGCCGAGTCCGTGACTGCTGCGTCGAATTCGGATCTCCGAGAGTACAAGCGTGGAGTGATCCCAAGCAGACTCAGGTGACGGATCAACTCCCGGATCGGCTGGCAGCGCTTGCCAGCTCCGGACGAAGGATTTCGCTGAATGGCCACCCAGGGTTGCGTCATCTGCGAGAGGTTTCGTGAATGGGGCGAATGGGTTCAGCGAGCACGGGAAGTCCAGGTCCAGCCTATCGAAGTGTCACCCGAGAACTGAAGTATCGGATGTTCCGGTGTCCGCTGGAATTCCAGATCCCTGACCAGCCAGTCGCCACAATTCGGAGTGAATTATCGAATCAGTGTCTCGGCACGATGGAAACTTGCCGAATCGGTGAGAGATATCGGGAACTCTGGCAATCTGCCTGGCATCTCACTGTTGGGCTGGTGGATGCGGGGGAACCGTCACGGGAGTCGAAATCGACACGTTCGATACGACCCTCCAAGTGCGTGTGGCATTCTGGCAACACGCATTTCCGGGTGGACGTAGGGGTTTTCGGTTGACCTGACGCAAATCTCTACGTTAGTGTCCTTTGGGGGAAATTCGTCACATCTCTCCCCATTCACTTTCCGGGCTGGCAACAGACCGGTCGTCCGGTCACGGACTCCCAACTCGAAACACAGGCTCTTGTCGACCGCTGGCGTGCGCGTCATCGTGTCCGGAGTGTTGAATATGGCCAGTCCATCCGCGTGGGGCATCGATATCGGGCAATCCGCTCTCAAAGCGGTCAAGCTCCAGTACGTCGAGTCGACGGGTCAGGTCATGGCGGCGGCCTTTGACTACATTCAATATCCTAAAATCCTGACACAACCGGACGCCGTGCCGGAAGAGATCATTCATGATGCGATGAAGACGTTCTTGTCACGGAACAACTTGCAGGGCGAGCAAGTCGCCATGTCTGTACCGGGCCAGACTTCGCTCACGCGGTTTATACAACTGCCTCCGGTGGAAGCCAAAAAAGTTCACCAGATTGTGCAGTATGAGGCTCGCCAGCAGATCCCGTTCGCACTCGAAGATGTGGTGTGGGACTACCAGCGGCTGGGCACCGGGATCGAGGAAGGCGGGTTCTTGCTGGATGCGGAAGTCGGACTGTTCGCCATGAAGCGGGATGCCCTGGCGCAGTCGATGCGGCCCTACATCCAGCACAAAGTGGAACTGGAACTGATCCAGATCGCTCCGTTGGCGCTGTACAACGTGCTGTGCTATGACGAACTCGGACAGCGACCGGGGATGCCGGATGCAGAGAATGATTTCGTGATCATCCTCGATATGGGATGTGACAACACAACGTTGATGGTGTCGAATGGGAAGAAGATCTGGGTCCGTAACGTGCCGATCGGCGGCAACCACTTCACCCGCGCCTTGACCAAGGAAATGAAGCTGAGCTTCGCCAAGGCAGAACTGCTGAAGTGCAACGCGACCAAGTCGGAAGACCCGCGGCAGGTCTTCCAAGCTCTGCGTCCGGTGTTCAACGACTTCGTCTCGGAAATCCAGCGGTCGATCGGGTTCTTTTCCAGCGTCAATCGCCAGGCCAAGATCGGCAAAGTGATCGGCCTGGGCAATGGCTTCAAGTTAGCGGGGCTGCAGAAGTTTCTTCAGCAGAACTTGCAATATGATGTCGAACGTCCCGATGTCTACAAGGCACTGGCGGGCGACGCGGTCATTAACTCGCCGATGTTTGCGGACAACGTCCTGAGCTTTGCGGTGCCCTATGGTCTGGCATTGCAACTGGTGGGCCAGACCGTCATCAAAACGACGCTGCTGCCACCCGAAATCACGCGCGAGCGTGTCATCCGTCGCAAGAAACCCTGGGCAGTGGCCACGGCAGCCACGCTACTGCTCGGCACCGCAGTGGCCACGATGGGGAATGCGTTCCCTTACATGTCTGTGCATACCGCTGCGTTCATCAAAGCGGAGGAGGATGCCAAAACATTTGGTGGAACAGTCGCCACGCTGAAGTCCAACTACGAGAGTGCGATTACGAAAAACACCGAACACTATACGAAACTGGATGCTTCTGTGAAGAATCGGCGGGGACTGGCGTGGCTGGAAGTGTACAACGCCATCAATGACTGCTTACCCCGAGATCCCGAAGGGGATGCAGCCGATTCGATCGACATTCAATTAAAAAATCAGATGTGCCTGGAAGAGGTCAGTGCCAAGAAAATCGCTGACCTGGATGCGGGATGGTACGCCATGTTGCCATCGACGAATAAGCAGATGGTGGCTGCGGATGAGAGATCAACCCCGCCGACAGCGGAAGGCTACGTGTTCACCATTCGCGGGATCCATTGGCACCATAACAAGGATGTCAACAACGAGCAGGGGGAAATGTACATCATCAATACGCTGCTCAAAAACCTCCAGCAGCAGACAATCCAGGTTCCCAATTTTCCCGTACGGGACGTGCGCCGTCTGGGAATCTCTCACGCCACGATCGTCGATATCAATCCTGGCGATTTTTACTTCGATCCCAATGGTGGAAAAATTGACAAAACAGCTCCCCGAATCCTGTTCGGTGCCAATGGAGCCAATTCTGGCGGGACGCTTTCGGGGCCGGGGGGACTCCCAGGTGCCGGTTTTGCAGAACAAGGATCGCTGGCTGGTGGAGCGGGAAGAGGACTTCCCGAAGGCGGCTTTCCGCAAGGCGAGCCGGGAACCGGGGGGGCTGCGACGGGTAGCCCGGACACGAAACGGCTTAAGATGATGCGGTTCGTGATTCAATTCGCCTACAAACCCATTGAGCTGGCAGCTCGGGCTGCAGCGTCGACGGGAACCACGCCTGCAACGCCCGAGGGTTCTGTCGAGGGGGCGACACCACCAGCCTCAGACGCAACACCGGCTACTTCTCCCCCAGCAACTCCACCAACTGAGTAGCAGGCCCGAATAGCAGGCCCGAGTATCAGGCCCAGCCGTTACACTCCAAGTTCACTCACACACCTCGCTTCCCATTCCTCGGGAGGGACATCATGGACAAGCTCGAACCCATTCTGAAGAACCATTTCTGGATTCTTCTTGTGCCACTGTTGTCGATGAATCTGTGGGGATATTTCTCCGCCAATGGAGCCATGAAAGAGGCTACCAAAGCGCGCGAGGGTGTACTCGATACCGTGAAGAGCGGGGTGCCTGCTGGAACCACGAATCCGAATGAGGTCTACACGACCGAATTGACTCAACGCAACGAGGTTCTGGAAAAGTACGTCAACGAAGAACTGCTGGATCTCTGGAAGCGCCAGCAGAACCGCATGGTTTGGCCCGCGCGGGTCGCGGATAACATCCCGAAGGTCTACCAGGAAGAGATCAAGGATCAACTGACCCGATTTACCTATCAAAATGACTATCCGAATGTGATTCGACAGTTGCACGAAAGCGTTGAGCCGTTTGTCGCTGATCAGCGGGGGATCACCTGGACACCCAAGGTCGATTTCCCGATTCAGCTGATTCCACAGATGAAAATTCCCAAGTTCACCATCGAATCCAAGCCGATGTGGGATGCTCAAGAAGACATCTGGGTCACACAGTTGATCCTGGACGTGATTCGGCAGATGAACAAAGACGCCGATTCGGAAACGAGTGCCGTGATCCGTAGAGTCATCGCCTACCGCTTACTGGGCGGAGATGGTGTTGCTGGCGGGGGAGCAGCCGGGGAAGCCGCGAGTGGCGGCCTGAATAGCTCCGGTGCCGTGGGCATGGGCGGCGAAGAGATGGCAGCTGGTTTCGGAAACAGTGGCGGTGGTGGTGGGCAAGGTGCGATCGCCTCTTCCGTAAAATTTGACCCTGCCGAAGAATTTGGGGCCGGTGGTGAACCTGCCGGGGGCGGAGGCGGTATGGGTAACGGCATGGGGATCTCCATGGAACCGGGGATGGGCAATTCGGGGGAGTCTGGCGTAGAAGGGGCGGAGGCCACCGCTGACGCTGGCCCTTTGCGGTATGTCAAATTGGATGAGAATAGCCCCTATGTCGAACGGGGCTTCTATCTCAGCGTGGTCATCAACCAGAATAAGATCGTCGATTTCCTCGTCGCACTCTCGAACTCCGAATGGCCGGTGCGTGTCGTTCGATTCCACTTCGGCAAAAACCCCTATGGAGGTCCAGACCCGTTTACAGCAGCTGCAGCGGGCGGTGGGGGCATGGCCAACGCGGGCTTCGGCGGTCGGGGTCCAGGCGGAGGATTGGGTGCGAGCGGCATGGGAGCGGGGTTAAACAGACCCACTTCAGGTGGATCTGGGGGTAATAGTGGATTACCCTCCGGGGGAATCTACCCAGAAGGGGGAGCTGAGCCGGGGTCCGGGGGACTCATGGGAGGGGCTGGCCGACTCGGCGGAGGGGGCGGTAACGCCGCTAGCACGGGGTATCCTCCCGACGCATTGACACATCCAGATCTGGTGCAACTCGATTTAGCAGGCATCGTGACGATGTACAAGCAGCCTCAAGCTGCGAAGCCAGTTGTCGCTGACCCAGCAGCGGAAGGAACCCCGACTCCAGCGCCGTCGGCAGAAGCTGCAGCGGACGCAACTGTGGCCACACCCACAGAACAGCCCGCGACGCCCGAAGCACCGGACTCGGTGGCAGTAGCTGAGTCTGCGGCACCAGCTTCGCCAGAGACCCCTCCCGCTGACGCAGCCCCAGAGGCCCCGGCCCCTGAGAACCCAGCAGTTCCGGCAGCGGAAGGGACACCCGCCACACCCGCTCCGGCCGTGGAAGGTGCTCCTCCTGCAGAACCCCCAGCCACCCCCCCCGCGAGTCCGTGACGCCTTTGTCTCTATTGCAGTGGTGTCCCACTCCGATTTTGACGACCGACTCAATTCCCATTCAAGCAGAAATCATTCAGGAGGTGTCCAATGGCCAGCAAAGGTTTTGACGCGAAAGCGTTCCTGGTGAATCACACCGAAAAATTGGTCTTGGGAGCAGCGGGACTGATGGTCCTGGCGTTTCTGGGGGGCTCGCAGTGGGCCTCGTACAAGGGAACTCCAGACGAAATCGTTGACAAGGTGGCCAACGGCCAGAAGGCACTGCTCGGGCATGGCTGGCCCGAAGAGGAAAAACTGAAATATGAGATGACGCAAGCGCGGACCCCGAAACAGGTGGTCCATGACAACTTGTTGAGTCCGATTTCCGTCAGTCAGTATGAGATGTCGACCAAGTTCGTCTCGTCTCCGTGGCAGGGCAAAGAGCCACTCCGCGAGCCATCACTGTTGCCGCTGGAGGACGCTTTGGCAGACGCAGGGAAAGTGCTGATTGAGCGCCCCATCGATCCGACAAAGCTGCCCGAGGTGGAGGCGGAAAAGGGTCCCGTCCCGAAGAATCGCAATCCGCGAAACGCCCCCGCTCAGCCCGCCGATGTCCCCACAACTCCCGATGCGGATTCTGAATTCGCAGAAGCGCGACCGGGTATTGCGGGAGGACTCGGCGGTACGCTGTCAGGACTTGGTCAGGGTGGAGGACTCCCCGGAGCCGAAGGCGAGTCCGGCATGCCCTCCAACTACGCACCTCCCGAAGCCTCTGGAGCTTCCTCCGAATTGGCGGGCGGCGCTGGCGCTGCCATGTACGGTGGAATGGCTGGCTTCGGAGGAATCGGTGGGGAAGTGGGAGGCGCTGCCGCGGGGCCAGTGCGCGAAGGTCAAGGCTACTACTTCGCCAGCGTACGTGCGGTTTTTCCGTTGCGTGAGCAGATCCGCCGTTTCCAGGATGCCATTCATGCCAAGAACGTGGACATGGCCGCACTGGCCTTCGAAGTGATCGATTTCAATTTGGAACGGCAGGAGCAATCCGACAGCAGCGGCAACTGGTCGGAATGGCAGAAAGTTGATGTCCAGGCCGCTATCGACGTGCTCGATCAGTCGGTTCAATCAGAGTCGGACATCGTGCAGGGGACCGTGACAAACAGTGTGATGACCATGCCGCTGCCGCCCCGGATCTGGGGCAGTTGGACCAAGAAGCACGGCTCACACCCCCGTATCGAACAGTTCGAACTCAAGGAAGAGGAGATCCTGCAGGAAGTGCAGTACCAGCAGCTCCTGCTGGATGAAAAGCGTGAAGGACAGAAAAAGAATGTGGAGAAACCCAAAGTCCAGAAGGGGGGCTTCTCGTCTCGCGTCGGTGATTCCCGCGAACTCCAATCCGGTGTCTTCGGAGGCTCCGCTTACGGAGAAGGTGGTGGAGGGATGGGGATGGGAATGGGCATGGGGATGGGAATGGGCATGGGAAGTGGCATGTCAAATATGGGACGGACCACTCCTGCCAGCGGTGCGCGAGCGCCCGCCAAAGGCAAAAACGCGGAAGAGAGTATCCTCGACAAGTTGCTCAAAAAAGTGGGCGACAAAGACGAAGATGCCAAAGCCCTCAAGGAGTACATCAAGTCTCGTGTTACAGTCAATGGAGAGTTACTGCTGTTCCGTTACATGGACTTCTCGGTGGAGCCGGGCAAGACCTACCAGTATCGAGTCCGTCTGGTGCTGAACAATCCCAATTACGGCCATTTGGCGTCGGAAGCCAATGGAGAAGCCTTGGTTGTCGAAGGGGAAACACGGACAACAGATTGGAGCAACGTCACTCCCCCCGTCTCCATCGAGCGTGAGATCTACTACTTCGTGAAGGATGTCGATGCGCAGCGCGGCAAAACCCGAGTGGCTCTCTACCAGTGGGATACAAAACTGGGAACCACGGTGAATGCGGAACTCGACCTGTACCCCGGTCAGCACATTGCGGGCTCGGCCAAAACCAATGTGATCGATCCTGCCAAATCCAAGAACGAGGACGACAAAGAGTACAAGTTCTCCTCGTCGGATGTCTTTGTCGATACCCAGGCGGATGTTGCGCTCGACAGAGTCCTGCATAAGGATTTGAAATTGCCCGGGGGTTCGAAAGGCGAAGCCCTGTTGCCCGAAGAGGTTCTGGTGGTGCAGTCCAGTAGTGGGGAATTGGCGATTGTCGATCCCGTGCGCCAGGCTGCCGAACAGA
>JANOKO010001262.1:0-2622 GCA_031419335.1 Planctomycetota bacterium | reverse complement strand
GTTGGTCCATCACTGAGTTGCCGTGTGACTGATACCGACCGCGACTGGACCCATCACGCAAACCCAGCTCTATCGACCAGTCGCGATCGACGTTCCGCCGAACGACCAACATAAGTTGCCGGGCTGGCTGCAAGGACGTTTTGTCTTGAAAACCGAGACGGCGACCCGGTCAACGTCATCGTTGAGTGCGATTCGGTGATCTTGAATGTCCCAGTTTGATTCCCAGTCGTCTCGTCACTGGTGCATTCAAAAGACCAAGTCTGACCTCGACGGTGCTTTGATTCTCGCAGCGATGGTTATGGTGTCGAGGCATCCCAATTGATGAGCTGAAATAGATTCTGCGCCATGATCCAATAATTGGTGCCGTTCGGATGACCTTCGCAAGGTTGAGTCTGAATTCCCGCGAAAAACTGACCAGCGGTAATTGTCCGGTCCCAATCGGTCGGCCATTCGCCGTTGCCCTGGATATGAATTTTCTGCGGACCCTTGATCTGCTTACCAATTTCGCTCACCCAATACCATGTAAAGGCGCTATCGTACTTCTGAGTTGCGTCATTGATTCCGGCGAAAATGATGACGTGGGTGGGGGGGGGAATGAGGGCGTTGGTTACTGTTCCGCATCCCTGACCGTACATCTCATCACTTCTCGCTCCTCGCCGAGTACACTGGCCATTAATGATCGCATTGCGACCGCCATGATTGAGAAACCACATGAGTTTGGGAGCCCATCCATATTTTTGTCCGCAAGCGGCCATGACTGGAGCGGCCTCATAACTCATGATCCATTCCGTCGGCGGCAACTGACTGCAAACAGTGGGGTCGCAGCTATCTCCATATCCAGCCGTGTAGGAATCGCCAATCACAGCAATCCGGATTTCGAGTCGCTTGGCGTGAAAGTCGAGATTTGTGTCCGGATCGTGGCCCAGGTATCGCCAGTAGAGACTGACTGTAAAGTCATGGTCCGTGGATGGTCCGTGCTGTCGAGCTTCGGGACGAGCCTTGAATTCTTCCTCGAGTTGCTGACGTGTCGTGTAGCCGGACGGCTGCAGACGCTTGACGTGATAGTCGAGATTGCCGTCCGGGACGTGGCCCTGGTATCGCCAGTAGAGACTGACCGTAAAGTCATGGTCCGTGGATGGTCCGTGCTGTTGAGCCTCGGGACAAGCCTTGAATTCTTCTTCGAGTTGCTGACGAGTCATTGAAGGTTCTTCTCTCTATCGATAATCAAGGATTGGGAACGTGTCGCATAGGTTGGTGGGTTGTGCAACACCACGAGGTTACAGGGGGCACGCTCACCTTTCAATCCCTCTTGTTCCTTCGTCACCGTGTGTGCGTCAGACAAGGAGGTCGCGGAAGCAATTCACCACGGAGACACGGAGGCACGAGGGCACGGAGAAAACCAGGAATTCCACTGGGTCGGCTTGGACAGGATCAACAGTATGGACAGGATGAATGCCCCGGTGGACTGACGGCGATCGGTCCTGTTGAACCTGTTGATCCAGTCTCCGCCTCTTCGTTCGCCGCTGGCTGAGCATCTCCGAAAGAGGTTCTTCTCCGTGCCTCCGTGTTAAAACTCTACCTACTTTTTTGATGCACACACTTCGTCACCCAGTCATCCAAAGCGATGTCTGGGTCTCCCCGCGTGCAGCTTATATCACGATTTCCATGCAGAGGAGGGTGACAAGCATAGCAGGACTGGCAGATGGGAAATCACACGATCGATTTCAAGCCCTGAGCGACGGTATTCGTGAACCCGCGCAATCCCAAACAGAATACTCCCCACGGAATCATGATCCGCCTCACAGGAGTTCCGGCATCGCGTGATAGGTATTCTGATCGATCAGAAAGCGCGGTCGCCCTTGCAAATCGTTGACCGTCGTTTGGTCAACGTTAATCCCCTGCGTTTTATACAGCGTCGCAAACACTTCCTGGAAATGAACCGGGCGCTCCGAGGCGTACTCGCCCAGGCGGTTGGTCGCTCCGATGACTTGACCAGTCCGCATCCCGCCGCCCGCCAGCATCGCGCAGCTGACCTGTGGCCAGTGGTCTCGACCGCCGCTGCCGTTGATCTTGGGAGTTCGCCCGAATTCGCCCCAGACGACCACGGTGACGTCCTTGAGCATCCCCCGCTGTTCGAGGTCTTCGATCAGAGCGCTGACCGCTTGATCCAGCATGGGCATCTCGGAGCGGGCCTGGCCGAAGTTATTCCCGTGCCAGTCCCAGCGGCTGAAGGACAAGCTCACGCAGCGGACGCCCGCTTCAATGAGGCGGCGGGCGGTGAGGAAGTTGTCGAGCAGTCGTGGCCCGCCATCGTCTTTGAGTTCATTGACCCCGCGCCCATAGCGATCGCGAATGGCCACCTGTTCCTTCTCAATGTCGAGGGCATCGGCCAGCTTACTGCTGGTGAGAATGCCGAACGCCTGCTGCGTGAAGCCGTCGACGCCGTCCATCATGCCCGAGGCGTCCACTCCACGCCGGAAGCGATCAAATTCTCGCAGGACGCTCTTGCGTTCGGCGAGACGGTCGAGCGACACCCCTTGCAGCACCATGTCCTCGCGTCCCTCTCCATGCGGAGTAAACGGTGCATGTGCGACGCCGAGGAAGCCCGGTACGCCGTTATCC
>JANOKO010001261.1:0-1454 GCA_031419335.1 Planctomycetota bacterium | reverse complement strand
ATCAATAATCTCCTGTGCGAGCCGATGGAACCCGAGGCGATGGAGAAGCTGCTCGAGGAGCAAGCGACCGTCCAGGATAAGATCGACGCAGCCAATCTGTGGGAACTCGACCGCATGGTCGAGGTGGCGAGCGATGCCATTCGGCTACCACCCGGCGATGCGCTGGTGGCGAACCTCTCCGGGGGTGAGAAGCGGCGCGTGTTCCTCTGCAAGCTGTTGTTGCAAAACCCGGACATCTTGTTGCTCGACGAACCGACAAACCATCTCGATGCCGAATCGGTCGCCTGGCTGGAACGCTACTTGCAGGAATTCAAAGGCACCGTGGTGGCCATCACCCACGACCGGTACTTCCTCGACAACGCAGCTGGCTGGATCCTCGAAATGGAGCGCGGACGCGGGCTGCCCTTCGAAGGGAACTACAGTTCGTGGCTCGAACAGAAGCAATCGCGTCTGGCAGTGGAAGAGAAGAAGGAATCGAAGCGGCAGCGCTCTCTCAAGAAAGAATTGGAGTGGGTCCGCATGAGCCCCAAAGCTCAGGCGACCAAGAACAAGGCCCGCATGGCACGGTTCGAGGAGATGCAGGCTGCACAGTACGACGCTCGCGATGATGCCCCCGATATCCAGATTCCGGTGACGAAGAAACTGGGTGAACTGGTCCTGCGAGCCGAGGGGCTCAGCAAGGCGTACGGCGACCGCGTGCTGTTCGAGAACGTCAATTTCAACCTGCCACGCGGGGGCATCGTCGGCGTCATCGGCCCGAACGGGGCCGGAAAGACGACGCTCTTCAAGCTGATCATGGGCTTGGAAGAGCCGACCTCGGGCACGCTGCGAGTGGGCGAGACGGTCGACCTGTCCTATGTTGACCAGTCCCGCGATGCCCTCTCGATGACGAAGACCGTCTACGAGGAAATCTCGGGCGGTGAGGATTTCATCGAGGTCGGCAAGGTCCGTATTCACGCCCGCGCGTATTGCAACCGCTTCAACTTCAAGGGGTCGGAGCAGCAGAAGTTCGTCCGCGATCTGTCCGGGGGAGAACGCAACCGCGTCCACTTGGCCAAGCTGTTGCGGACCGGCGGCAACGTGATGCTGCTCGACGAACCGACGAACGATCTGGATGTCGAAACGCTCGGCTCACTGGAAGAAGGGCTGGCCAACTACGGCGGCTGTGCGGTGGTTACCTCGCATGATCGCTGGTTCCTCGACAAGATCGCGACGCACATTCTGGCCTTCGAAGGAGACAGCCAGGTCTACTTTTTCGAGGGCAACTTCGCGATGTACGAAGCCAACCGCCACGAACGCCTGGGAGCCGATGCCGACCAGCCCCACCGGGTGAAGTACCGGAAGATGCATCGTGGAAGTCGCACAGGAATGGCGACACGATGCAACGCCGTGGCCTTCGGCGAGTACGGTCTGCAGGCGATGGAACGCTGCTGGATGGACACCAAACAGATTGA
>JANOKO010001260.1:0-4346 GCA_031419335.1 Planctomycetota bacterium | reverse complement strand
CCCCCCCCCGCGACGAGGTGATAACGCCCCACCCGGCCCGCGGCTCGGGGGGAGCCTCGCCCTCCCAACACGGACCAGCCTCTCCTGGTTCGGCGGAGTCCTCCTCACGGGTTATCTCCTCGCTGCTGTGCAACTCGGTCCGACTCTGGAACTGATGACGCGCAGCCAGCGGCAGGAGTTCAACCAAGGCAACGATCCGGGGTATGGCCACATCCCGCCGTGGTATCTGACGCAGGTGATCTCGTCGTGGGTTTGGTATCTCCCGGACTCGGATCCGGATCAGGCCCTGTTCCAAGGCGGAGCGCTGGCGTATCCGTGCAACACGAATAAGGTCGAGGCACATCTGTACTTCGGGATGGTGCCGCTGCTGATCATCGCGGGTTGTGTGCTACAAGGACTGTGGCAACGCCGGTGGCCGTTCAGTCGGGCGTTGACGCTGTGGCTGGTGATCGGCCTGCTGGGTCTGCTGCTGGCCACGGGTTGGCCATTTGTGGTCCTCAAGCATGTGCCTGGGTTTGGGTACTTTCGAGGGGCTGGTCGGTATGGGATTTTAATGGCGTTCGCGGTCTCGCTGTTGGCGGGAGCTGCGTTCGATGCGTGGTGGCCAGCGATCCGAGCGGGGGTGCGTTCTGGGACAACCCAGACCGGCCTGCGCTGGTGCGGCTGGTTGCTCGTCGTTGGACTGACCACCTGGGATTTGCACACGGTCAGTCGCTGGGTGACTTACGCCGTGATGTTGGAGGGACCGATCCTTTCGATGCGAGAGACCAGCGAAATACGCGAGAAGCTGGCCCGATCGGGTCGCCCCGTGCGGCTCTGGGCACGCGGTTCGAATGCCGCCACTTTACTGGGCGTCTCGGCTTTTCCAATCTATCTCGGCCTGGGACCGCGCGAGTATTACGAACCTCCACTGGCGTCCGATTATCACGAAGACGACGACCTGCTAAATCCCGCAGCTGTGGTGAAGCAAGTCGCGTGGTTGCGACGTAACGGGGTGACGCATGTGCTGTCGTTCGTGCCGTTGAATGAGACTGAGTGGTCAGCGCAGCTGATGTATCGCGGCATGGATCAGATGCTCACCCGCGTGTGGGCACGCTGGACCGAGCCGCTGTTTGTGTATGAACTCGTACAGGCTCCAGGTCGGGTGGTGGATAGTCAGGGGCAGCCACTCGCGGTGGAGGCGTTCGAGCAGTCCGCCAATGGGTTGTCCCTGGACGTGACGCCCGCCGCCGACACCACAGTCGTGGTGCGGGAGCTGGCCTATCCGGGGTGGTCGGTGTCGGTGGATGGGGCACCCGCAGTGTCGCGCGTGATCGACTCGATGTACCGGGGCGTGGATGTCACAGCCGGGCCGCATCGTATTGAGTGGACGTATTGGCCGCGCTCGCTGTGGCTGGGGCTCGCAGTCAGCGGAGGGGCGATGCTGGCGTGGGTCGTAGTCTACCGCAAGGTCGGTCGAGCATGCTCCAAACGAGGTTGACACACTCAACCCCGGAGGGCAACGCCGTGAAGGATTTCCAAGAGGCATTGCCCAAGGTCCTGCCCCCTCTCCCCCACATTCGGTTTGGCATTCGGAGCGGACTCCACTGTGGGGGAGAGGGCCGGGGTGAGGGGGCCAGAATGGGCGATGTGGCCCCCTCACCCCAACCCTCTCCCCCGCAACACGCACTCACCGAAAGCCACGTCAATCGCGGTGGAGAGGGGGCCGGAAACGTGCTGGCTGCCTAGTGAGCGTGGTGCCTGCGAAATCCTTTTCTCCCTGGAGCATGCGCGCCCAGGCAGGTGAAAAGTACAAATTCGCCGATCGTTGGTCGGTTACTGCACGCGAACGATGCCCACTCGGATCGCTTGGGCCCGAACCCGCGACGGACTTAATCTTGACGGCAGCAGTTGAGCGGCGTTGTCACCCGCAGCCGCGATTCCGAATCGTACGGCTTCGGGGAGGCTGTGCCCCTCGGCCAGGAAGGCGGTCACTCCCGCCGTCAAGCAATCGCCACAGCCGATGGCGTTGACGACTTTGATCGCGGGCGGCGTGAAGCACCAGAGTTCGGCCTGGGAACTGAGCCAGACCTCTCGGGCCCCGTTCGTGACCAATACCCACTCAGCTCCGAGATGATTGATCTCGCGCATCGCGGCAATGATGGAGTCCTTGTCGGTCAGGTCGCGACCCACCGTCTGCGCGAGTTCCTCTCGATTCGGCTTGACGAGAAACGGGCGGTGGCTCAGACACTCCAGCATCTCCGGGCCACGGGCATCGAGGATGACGCGCGCGGTCGAGGGCAGGCGTTCCAGCATCTCGCGATAGAACGAGCGCGGGGACGGGCGACCCGCGATCGGGGGGAGTGAGCCGCTAAGGATTACCCACTCGGCTTTGATGGCTTCCTCTCGGAGTGCGGACAGGAACGCCTCGCAGGAGCGGGCCTCGATCATCGCGGCGTTCTCGACCAGTTCGGTGATCTCACCGGTCGAACGCTCGATGATCGTGGTGCAGGTCCGCGTAGTGGCTGGGTCGTTGATCCACCGCGAGCGGAAACCGAGCGCGGCCAACTCGTCTTCGATCATTGCTCCGGCACGGCCGCCGAGGACCGACAGCGTCTTCGATTCGGCTCCCAATGACGCTAGCGCGACCCCAACGTTGATGACCTTGCCCGAGGCACACGCGCACGTCTCCACGGCGCGGTTCACCTCACCCCGCGTGAACCGATCGAAGACCAGAATCTGCTGCCAAGCGGGCGATAAACCAGCGGCGAGGATCACCAGAGGGCCTCCATGATTTCCAGTAATTCATCATCCAAGAAGGGGCGAGGGTTGCCGCTCATGCTGTTCCCGCGCGAGGCCGGGACCAGCTCGGCGAGTTGATCTTGCCGCACCCCGAGATCGCGCAGTCGCTGTGGGACGCCGAGATCGATCCCGAGTTGGGTGATCGAATCAATCGTGAAGTCCGCAGCTGTCATCTGAGACAACCATTCGCGGGAATGAAACAACTGAGCCATATCGGCCAACGTGGCAATGCACATGGACCGATTGACTCGCAACGCCGTGGGGAGGAGTACCGCACAGGCCAGTCCATGCGGCACGTTGCAATGCACCCCGAGAGCGGCTGCGATTCCGTGAGCCATGCCGAGTCCGGCGTTGGCGAGGGTGACGCCGGAGAGGAAGGCCGCGTGCGACATCGCTTCGCGGGCCGGTTGGCAGTCGGGTTCGTCGCAGGCCCGCTTGAGCCAGGGGATCGCGGACCGCAGTCCTTCCCAACACAACGCCCGCGTGATTGGTGTGGATTTGGGAGTGATGAGGCTTTCGATCAACTGGGTGATGGCGTCCATCCCGGACCAGGCCGTGATGTGGCGGGGGCAGGTAACGGTCAGCTCGGGGTCGATGAGAGCGATGGCGGGGATCATCCAGTCAGAACGGAGGCTCTTCTTGAATTTGCCGGATTGCGACGAGATGACCGCATTCTTGGTGGCCTCGCTGCCGGTGCCGGAGGTGGTGGGCAGCGCGATCAGCGGGAGGGGTCGCTCGGTGATTTGCAGCCCGCGACCGACCCCTTCAAGGAAGTCGCGGACGGTGTCGCTGTGCCGGTTGGTGGCCAGAGCGGACACGGCCTTGCCTAGGTCGAGGGCCGCACCGCCACCAATCGCCAACACGAGGTCGCCGGGTAGTCCGCCGCCCAGGTCTCGCAATCGGCTGACCATCGAATCGACATCCTCGACCTCTGGCTCGCGCGAGATCGTGCCCAGATCGAGCACCGACAGCCCCACCGCGCGCAGCGATCCCTCGATCGGGTCGAGGACACCCGCCGATCGCAGCGACCGCGAGCCGCAAACGACAAACACGCGGGAACCCAGCGCCGCCGCCCGCCGTCCGACTTCGGCTCGTCGCCCCCAGCCAAACACGACTTGGCGAGGCATCAGAAGGTCATATTTCATCGGGCGTGGCTCCTGTCGTGGCAGTTTGATCGAGAGGCCGGGAGGATGCTACTCCGAGGCGAATGATACTTTTTCGCGAAAAAGTATCATTCGTACAGACCGGGTGATACTTGAGTATCATTCGCTCGGTATAGCCCTCAGTCCCAAGCGGAGCTTGGGACCGAGAGCAAAAAAGGAGTGAACCGTGAGTCAAGACAATCATCCCCCTGCCAAGTACGCCCTGATACTTTCGTTGGTTGGGTTCGCCTTCGGGATCACCACGATATTGCATTTGAGAGTGGACCGTTCAACTCGCATGACTCGACTGACTTGGGAAGGGCCATTCGCGGAACACATCGGTTGGATGGGGTTCGCTGCCTTTGCTCTGGCATTCCTCTCCTTGGTAATGGCTGCTCGCACTCCGATTCGATGGCGAAACCG
>JANOKO010001259.1:0-2895 GCA_031419335.1 Planctomycetota bacterium | reverse complement strand
GGAAGATCCACGAGTAGCTGACGAGTTCCTGGTTACTCGTCTGCCCCAGGACCGAGATTGGGAACGTCACGCTCGGGAAGGCGTTGAATAGATCCTTGTACTGAATCAGTGAGACCCGCTTATCGAACAGGTCTTGCCCCTGGTACACGCCGTTCGGGTAGACCTTGCGATTGACGCCGATCATCAGATCGAACGGCAGTTTGAACTCGGCACAGAACTCGGCGATCGTCCAGAAGACGAACTGCGACACGAGCCGACGCGAGTCGCAGCAGTCCGTTCCGTTCAGCACGTTCAACAAGGCCGCATCCAGCGCCGGTCCCTTGGCTACTGGAGCCGGTGAGAAGTCCGGCGGCAGCGAGATCGCACACGCCCGCACCCCCTTCGATTGGAAGTGCGCGAACAGCTTCCCGATCCCGTCGCGGATTGTCGCGGCGTTGGTCGGTGTGATTCCGGTCGCCTTGGCGAAACGTTCGCGAGTCGGTGCCTTATCGAAGTGAAACACCAGATCATCCGTCCGCAGGCACGGGATGTACCGCTTGGTGTCGAACCCCGTCAGCGGGTCATCGAAGTCATTCGTCAGGAACACCGCCTCCAGCTTGCTGATCTTCAGCACCTGGTCTTCCCATTCCGGCTGGGCCATCTTCTTCTCGGCGGTGTCGTACAGCCGCTCCCAGTTCTGGAGCGTCAGTCGCTCGTCCTCGAACCCGAAGAATGTTTTGGCGAGGTCCAGGAACCAACCGAGCTGGACAGTGTTGTCGATGTCGCCCAGCTTCTCGATCAGCCGACCGACCTTCTCCTTGGGCGAGATCCCCGATTCCTCGATCCGCTCTTTGGGCAACCCCGCCGAGTGCGCCAACTCGGTGTAGTAGTGATACCCGAGAATGTCCGCCAGCGTCTTCGAGGCCGCCGCATGCGGGTTGATGTGCGAATGAGGGTCGATCAGCGGAAGCTGTTCGAGTTCGTGAAAGAGACGGTGGGCCAAGTCACGGGACATCAGAGGAGCCAAAACAGGAGAGCGGGGAAGCCAACCCACGCCAGTGTCTCGCTGGAATGAAACCGATGCAAGGAAGTTGGGTCAAGGCGAGCAGGCCAAACCCGAACCCTCGGCAGAAGTTCATGCGTCCAACACGAGACATCCACTCGACACAGCATCAGTCGTAATAGGCAAATTCATTCAGGTTGAGGACCGCTCGGCACAGATCGATGATCGCCTTGTCTGTCGCTGGCAACGCATCGACATCTCGGCGATGAACGGCCCACTGCTGCTGCAGAAAACGCAACGCGAGGGTTTGCTCAGGGCCGTCAGGCTTACGCCCCAAGGAGAGTCGAAAGACCTGTTCGACGATCTGCGGGCCGTGTGTGTTGAGGCTCAGTTCCTCGTTGATGTTGGGTCGCACTCGTTCCGCGAACGCTTTGGCGTAAAGCACGCTGTCGGGGCTGTTGAGCAGCATCAATGCCTGAGGTGCGACAACGGTGCGATCGCGACGGGCACACGAGATCGTGGTTTCCGGAAGATCGAACGCCTGGAGAAACGGAATCGGCAGGCAGCGCTTACGCACCAGATACAAGCTGCGAACGTGCGTCTGCTCGACTGGATCGGTAAACCAGCCTTGCATGCGGCCCCCGTCCTCACCTTTGAGAGCCTCTTGAATACCGGGCTGGGCGTACAACAATTCGTCGGGAACGGCGGGCCAACGGGGCCGACCTCCTCCATTGACTTGCAGCAACCCTGACACTGCCAGGAGGCTGTCCCGGAGCGATTCGGCGTCGAGTCGCTGAACATTCTGCCTCCCCAGGAGCTGGTTGTCGGGATCGATCACCCGCGCGTCGACACGATCCAGTGAGCTCTGGCGGTAAGTGGCCGAGGTCACGATCCAGCGGTGCAATTGCTTAACAGACCAGCCGTGTTGCCTGAATTCGACAGCGAGCCAGTCGAGCAATTCCGGGTGTGTGGGCCGGACTCCGCTGTAGCCAAAATCGTGGGGAGTCGAAACGAGTCCCTGGCCAAAATGCTGCTGCCAGATGCGGTTCACCAACACACGGGCAGTCCAAGGGTTATCAGGATTGACGATCCATCGAGCGAGGGCCAGGCGTCGACCCGTGGTCTCCGGACGCGGAGGCTCGATCAAAGCTGGACCCGGCTGGATGACGGACACGAATCCGGGTGCGACTTCCTCACGCGGCGATTGAAAGTCTCCCTGATAGAACACGTGTGTCGCGGGCGGATCGATCCGGTCAGTGACGCCTGATGCGACTTGCGGGTGGCGTTTGCGGCCCTCGATCTCTGTGATTTTCTGCTGCAGTTCTTCGTAGCGGGGCTTGTCCGACTCCTTGTCCTTGTCGAGCTTCGCTTGTTCGGTTTTCAGGGGGGCAGCTTCCTGGTCGAGGGGCGAATTGTGAGCCTCTATTGCCAGTCGCTCTTCCGGGAGTTCAATCGTGATATCATCCCGCCTCTGGACTCCCGCGAAGAACGCACGCAGTCGGTAATGATCGGCTTGTGACAGCGGGTCGTACTTGTGGTCATGGCACTGACAACACGACATCGTCAGTCCCAGAAATGCGGCCGCGGTGGTGTTCGTGAGATCGGCTTGTTCATCCGCGCGGAGGCGGTCTTCCTCCTGAAAGATCGAGGCTGTGCTGTCCCATTGACCGAGTTGGAGATATCCGGGCGCGATCAGGGCATCGGCCTCCGCAGGAGTGGAGGGAGGGCTTTCGACCAGTTCGTCACCGGCCAGTTGTTCGAGGACGAAACGGTCGAAGGGCTTGTCTGCGTTAAAAGCCCGCACCACATAGTCGCGATATCGCCATGCCAGTGGGCGAAACTCGTCGCGTTCATAACCATGCGTATCGGCGTACCTCACAACATCGAGCCAGAGCCGCGCTTGACGTTCTCCG
>JANOKO010001258.1:0-11138 GCA_031419335.1 Planctomycetota bacterium | reverse complement strand
CAGTGCCCGGAAATCATGCTCGGGGACACCCGGCTGATTGTCGACACCCGGGATCGCCGAATTGGTCGGCAGGAGCGAATTCCCTCCGCCGGGAACCTGAGCCAGGCCGCCAAAGCCGGGCACTGAGAACTGCCCACCGATCACCGGTTGAGCCACAGCGGACTGTGGTTGACGAGCTGTCAGTGGCATGATGAGGTCTGCGACCTGGTAGACCTTGGCCTTCATGTCTCCTTGACGGCGATCCTGACTGGTGATCATCAGCACTTCGTTTTCCACGATGTAATCGAGGTGCAATTGCTCCAGCATCAGGTTCAACGCGCTTTCGAGGCGGATCCCATCCACGCTGATTGTGATCGGGGTACTCTGGGTGTTTCCCTCGGCATTCAGACCTTCGGCGTCCAGGCTGATCCCAATCCCCTGGGCATCGGCGATGTGCTTCAGCACATCTTCGAGCGGAGTATTGTCAAAGTGGAGCGAGACTGGGGACTTCAGCGCAGAGTGGACCCGCTCTTCCGTAGCACTGTGTTCCGTCCCGTCGATCGGGGTCGCCTTGCGGCGGGCGATGATATCCTTCCAAGTCGTCGGATACCGGACGGGGTCGCCATTGGCAACCGGATTGATCATGCTCTCTTCGACATCATTGAAAGCGGCTAAGACACTGTCTGCCTTATCGGCCTTCAGTCGTTCGTTGAACTCATTCTGCATGGCGAACTTGGCCGTCAGATCCATCTGCACCACGATCGCGTTGTTGGGATCGAGTTCCTTGGCTTGCTTCGCAATGGCGTGCGCTTCGGCAAATCGCTGCTGGGCTTTCAGGTCGTTGAACTTCTCGACCAGCACGGCCATTTCTTGATCGACCCGGACGCGGGTCTGAATCTCGCGCTCAACCAGATCGCGTGTCTCGGCGTTCTTACGCTCCAACTCAATCACGGGAGCGTGCTGCTTCATATGGGACTCGACCCCACTCAATGAACTGCGGACCGATCCGGCCAGCGGCTCAACTTGTTCGGGAGAGAATCCGCTGGCATCGATAGCGGCCAACTGCTCTTCCAGAAGTGCCTTCGCCTCTTCTGGCTTCCGCTCACGCAAGCGTTCGGCCCGGAAGACGGCGTTCAGAGTCTGGGTCCGCAGTTTGTCGAATTGGGCTTCATGTTGCTGAACAGCCGCATCCAGGTGGCTCGGATTAGCACTGGCATCCAATCCATCAGTGTTTTGCTCACCACTGGCCAATTCAATCTTGTTGTTCCGCGGGGCCAGTTCACGTAGCTTGTCTTGCAGCTGCTGTTGACGGTAGCCATCGAGCTTCTCACCCGAGTTGTAGGCGGCGAGGAAGGCTTCATAGGCGTGGTGACGATCGCCCTGACGCAGGGCATCAATTCCCTGGTTATAGAGCTCCAGTGCGGTCCCCTCGGCGATCACAGGCGAACGGTCAAAGTCCGCATCGGCGGTCATGACTCCCTTGGAACGGGCACCGGGAGAGGCTACCGGAGAACGGCCAGACCGATCGATTTCGGCCAGCAGCATCTCAGGCGTATCTTCAAACAGTTCATAGGTCACGTTGTATTCCGCAGCCGCCTGGGCCTTGGAACGGGCCACAGCAGGATTTCCCGCTTCGAGGGCCGCACGAGATTCTTCAATCAACGAAACAGCAGCTTGTTTCTGATCCTCGATACTGAGTGTGGATTCGCTTCCGGCGACAGTCTTGTTGGGCTGTCCCGCCACAAGGCGATCTAAGTCTTCGCGGACCATCTCAGGGCGGTCATCGAAGGTGTCGTACGCGACATCAAGCTGTTCAGCTTGCGAGACGAATTGCTGAGCTTGTTTGACGTTTCCGGACTTGAGGGACTGCCGCGCCTGGGCGATGAGTTGATCGGCATGAGCCTTCTTGTCAGAGTCGGCGACCGGGAGGTGACCCGACTTGCGAGTCGCGGCGATGGAAGCACGGGATTCAGCCGCGCGAATCTCTTGGAGTACGAGGTCCGGACGATCATCAAAGATGGCATAGGCGACATCGAGTTCCGCAGCCTGCGATGCCTTGACTTTGGCTTCCTTCAAATTGCCAGCCTGGAGAGCCTGCTGAGCTTCTTTGAGCAACCGCACGGCCGTAGCGTGGGTCGCCTGAGCCTCATCGGAATTGGCAGCGGGGCTGGCCTGGCCACGTTTGCCTGTGATGACCACCGATTTGGTACGACGCTCGATTTCGGCCAGCACATGCTCGGGATGTTCATCGAGCAATCCATACTTGACATCCAGCTTCTGTGCTTCCATCGCAAAAGCACGAGCCTCCTCCAAGTGTCCCTTTTCCAGGGACTCTCGGGACAGTGCTACCAATTCCTTGGCTTGAGCCTTGTAGTCGAGTTCACCTGGCGTAGCGGCAGGTTCTTCGGTGCCTGGTGCCGGGGCATCTGGATCCGCCCAACTGGCCTTGGGAACCCTGGACACGGTCGCAAAGGTGTCTGACGGACCGTCCGGACTGGCTTCCTGTTTGCGAGCCAGATCGGCGAGGACATGTTCCGGACGAAGGTCGAAGTTGCTGTACTCGACTTCAGTGGCACTGGCGAGTTCAATCTTCTGGCGGGCCGAATCCAGATCGCCGCGACGAACTTCTTCGCGGGCTTCGGTGAGGAGGGCCTGGACAAAGGCGTGTGGGTCATCGGTCGCGGACACGGTGGCAGCAGCCTGTTGGACAGCACTGGGTGTCTGTGTCTGAGCGAGCTGCACATCCGAAGATGGTCCCTGAATCAGGGCCAGCAGCGCGGTCGGCGTCTGCTCGTCGGGCTTAAACGTCACCTTCAACTGTCGGGCCATTTGATCCGCAGCACTCGCCAGCCGGGTGGCATCTTTGCTATTTCCTTCTCGGAGCGCGAGGCGGGCTTGCCGCATCTGGTCCTCGACGCGCCGACGATTCACGTCGGACGCCTTGGTCGACTTCGCAGGGGAAGCAGAGGTGGGGGTTCCCGTTCGGTAGCGTTCGAACGGATTTTGTTCGGACACCGCTTCCTGAGCATTGGTCTGGCTATTAATCCAGACGCTGGCGGCCACCAAACCGCCACAGGCGATGAGGCCGAGGAAACGCTTGAGAGTCCGCCCCATCGTGGGGAGGGTGTTCGCGTTCCGAGATGAAAATGTTTTTCGCGCCATAGAAGCACCAGCCTGGAGTTCCGGGGTTGGAGGCGATCCGGGAGGACGACTTGAACGAGCCGGTTTTGAGAGTCATTCTCGCGTGGAGGGCACGCAAGTCACTCGTGGGTAAACCGGTCGTTCGAAGTGTGTTCCGATCCGAAGTTCGTGAATGGAGACGGAGGTGTGACCGTTCGAGGGTGGCCATGTACCGGATATTTTTCCGCAGGGTCAAGAGGGCTCATGGAAATAATCTATTGACATGCAGAAATCCGCCGATTCCCGTTGTGAGTCCGGCGAGACCTGCCGAAAATGGCTGTTTTCTTACGGTTTTCCGCCGATCAGAGCGGAGTCGGGTCTCGCAGGTTTCGACCGGCAACACCACACCACCCCTCGATTTTCCGCAGGGCCTGACATTTGATATCCTGCCCCGCTTCGTGACCGGTGAAGAGGAGCCTGCTGCTCAGGTGTTCTCGGTCCACGGGACTCGGTTCACAGAAGAGTACAGCCCCCTGGGCATGACCACGGGTGCTGACTCTACGGGAGTTTGTGTTGTGTCTCTGATCGTGCAGAAATTTGGCGGAACCAGTGTCGGTACTCCGGAGCGGATTCTCTCCGCGGCGCAGCGAGCCGTGGCGGCGAAGCGACAGGGACACCAAGTGGTCATGGTCTGCAGCGCGCGCGGGAAGAAGACTGACGAGCTGATTGACCTCGCTAACCAGATCACGTTGACCCCACAGCCCCGCGAGATGGACATGCTCCTCTCGACGGGAGAGCAAGAAGCTGTGGCCCTCGTGGCGATGGCCATCAATACGCTCGGCGAACCCGCGATTAGCCTGACAGGGGAGCAGATCGGAATTGTCACCGATCAGACATATACGAAGGCCCGCATCAGTCTGATTTCGACCGACCGTCTGCGGCAGGAACTCAATGCTGGTCGCATCGTCGTGGCCTGTGGCTTTCAGGGGGTCAGTCAAAACGGCGACATCACCACACTGGGGCGCGGAGGCAGCGACACGACGGCCACCGCACTCGCTGCGGCTCTGCAGGCCGATGAGTGCGAGATCTACACGGATGTCGACGGGATCTACACCACCGACCCTCGAATCGTCCCCGAGGCGCGCAAAATCGCGAGAATTTCCTATGATGAAATGCTGGAGATGGCCAGCCTTGGCGCTGGGGTTATGCACTCTCGCAGCATCGAGTTTGCCAAAAAATTCGATGTCGCGCTCCGCGTCCGACACGCCTTGAACGACAATGCAGGGACTCTGATCTCCGCCACGGGCGAAGAGGTTGTCCGCAGTGTGACCGGCATGGCCCTCGTCCGTGATGAAGTGCGCGTCAGCTTGTGTGATATTCCGGATCGACCGGGGGTCATGAGTTTGATCTTTGCCAAAATGTCAGCCCGCAAGATTCCATTGGATATGGTGGTCCAGAACGTGTCGGCTCACAACAAAGCCGAAGTCTCGTTCACGGTCCCTGCCAGCGAACTCGCGGAAACCCTGACCGCAGCCCAGGAGGCAGTGATCGAACTGGGTGAAGGTTCCGTACTGAGCGGCACCAATCTCGCCAAGGTGTCTGCGGTTGGTCTGGGGATGCGTTCATGTCCCGGGGTCGCGGCTCGCATGTTCCGCCGCTTGGCGGATGCCGGGATCAACATTCAGATGATTACGACCAGCGACATCAAAGTCTCAGTACTTGTCGACAGGAATGTGTGCGAACTGGCCCTGCGAACCGTGCATCAGGGGTTCCAACTGGACTGCGTGATCCCGGCCCCGGAGCTGACCGTCGCGACCTCAAAGGCGGAGGCATCGGCCACCGCACGGGCGAGCGAACAGGAACGCTTGGCCGCCGTTGTCAGCCGCTTGGGCAGTCTGGAGGACATCGTGGTCAGCGAAGTGATCCTCGACGAGGAACAAGCCCGCGTCACAGTCCACAACGTACAGGATCGTCCTGGCATCTCGGCGGAACTGTTTGAGGCCGTGGCTCGGGGCGGCGTATCGGTCGACATGATTGTGCAGAACGTCAGCCGTCAGGCGATAACAGAAGTGTCGTTCACGGTCGACAAGGGTGACCTCCCACGTGGCTTGGAAGTCATCGAAAAATTGGTCTTGAACTGGCCCGGATCGCGTGTCAGCCATGATTGCGATATCGCGCTGCTCTCGCTCAATGGAATCGGTCTCCGCACCCATACGGGAGTGGGAGAGCGTATGTTTCGGGCACTGGCCGATGCTCAAATCAATGTCAAAATGGTGAACACCTCCGAAATCCGGATGAGCGTGGTCGTGGCCAAAGGCCAGGGAGTCAAGGCACTGGTGGCGCTGCGCCAGGCATTTGGACTCGGATAACGATGGACGATGGCTGCGGAACCCGCGTTGGTGGCCACCTGTCCCGGGGCGAACCTGCTTCCTAACATGGTGTCTGAGGACATGACTCCGCAGATTGTTCTGTGGCGTCCGTACCGCACGCTTTGGCAGGCTTTCCATGAGCACCGTTCAAATCTCCTTGACACCCGAGGACGATATCCGAATGCTGTTTGGTCCCCAGGATGTCCATCTGCGGCTCATGCGGGAACATCTCGGTGTCGGGATCGTGCTGCGCGGAGAGATCCTGATCGTTGATGGCGCGGAAGACCGGTTGACCAGGGCTCGCGAAACACTGGAAAAACTTCTACCCCTGGTTCGTAGGAAAGGAGTCCTGACCGAGGACGATCTGGCGCGGACGCTGGGGATTTACCTGACGAAGAATGACCCGTCCCCCGAGGCACAGATCGACCTGTTTGAAAAGGCCCGCAGTGTCAAACCGCGAACCACCGGCCAGGAAAAATACGTCAACGAGATGCGGAAGCACGAATTGGTGTTTTGTACCGGTCCCGCAGGCTGCGGCAAGACCTACTTGGCCGTCGCGATGGCGGTCAACGCCTTGCGGCGGCAGCAGGTGCGGAAGATTGTCCTCGTGCGTCCAGCGGTCGAAGCGGGGGAAAAACTGGGCTTCCTTCCCGGTGACATGCTGCAGAAGGTGAACCCCTATCTCCGCCCGTTACTCGACGCGATGAGCGACATGCTCACCTTTGAGCAGGTGCAGCGCTATATGCAGGAGGATGTCATTGAGATCCTGCCGCTGGCCTTCATGCGAGGCCGTACGCTGAACTCCACATTCATGATCCTCGACGAAGGTCAGAACACGACCACGACGCAAATGTTGATGTTTCTGACCCGCATGGGAGAAGGCTCGCGGATCGTCGTGACCGGTGACACGACGCAAACCGACCTGCCACCAACGATGAAATCAGGGCTGATCGATGCCATTGTGCGGCTCCGGGAGATCCAGGGAATCGGGGTCGTGGAGTTGACGGGAGCCGATATCGTACGTCATCGTCTCGTACGCGAGATCGTGGAAGCCTATGATGACGACTTCCACAAAACGCCCCGACGGAAGCACTAACCGGCCTCCGGGATGCACGGGACAGCCATCAGCTGTTGTCCCAGAATGAGGCAGGCAGGACGCCTGCTTCGAACTCATCCAGCCCCGGGACGCTGCAGGACTCGCAGGAGCAGTCTGCCGGATGTTCGGTTTTGGCCAAAAACGTTCGCGAGTGTCGAAAGCATCGGCTCCCCGCCCGCGGCGCACGACCATCGCTTTGGCTTGGGATGCCCTGCGGGATCGCGAGACACTGTTGCGACTGGGGATGTGCCTTGTCGCGATCTTTTGCTTACTCTTTGTCCTGCAAGGCTGGCGGGCTCCGTTTCCGTTCCGCGTCGGCCAATTTGCCGAACATGGGATCGCCGCCCGCACCAACTTTCAGGAACTCGACAACGAGGAAACCGATCGCAAACGGGGCGAAGCCGAACGCACTGTGCCACTCGTCTTCCAGCACGACCCCCAGCCACTCAGCTCCCTCGCCGATCAACTGCGGGCCGACCTCGGCAAGCTCACCGCAGCCGACTCCTTGGATCGTTTGGATGAGTCGACTCGGATCGCGTTTGGTCTGGCGTTGTGGGGAGATCGCAACAGCTCTCCCGCGTTGCGAGATGCGCAGACCTACGGCTTGAAAACCCCGGAAGAAATGGAAGAACGGTTTCAAACGCTACGGACGGAGTTGATCGCAACGGGGATGGATTCCGCCCAAGCTCGCATCGATGACATTGTGGGCGACTTCGCGCAGTTCATTGCCCCACTGAGCCGCACCGGAATCGTCAACCCCGAGGAGGTGCGTAAGGAGGGGGTGACCAGCGACCGCATGGTCCGTATCGTCTCTCCCACCGGTGGAGTGCCCACTGTCGAACGTCTGTGGCCGCAAGTCCGCTTGCCGGAACAACTCAACGACGCGGGTGAACTGGGCAAATCCTGGCTCTCGTTCCCAAGCCTGCGGAAGAGTCTGCAACCCTCGCTGTGTCACTGGTTGATCGTGAAAGCCAGCCCCACTCTCCGATTCGATCAGGTGGCGACGAAGGAAGAGCAGCGCCTCGCCCGCGAATCGCAAGAACCAGTCATGATTCAATACATCGCGGGCGATCTGATCGTGCGTCCGGGAGAAGCTGTCTCGCCGGAGGCCCTGCGACATTTGGATGTCGAGTATAGCGCCGAAGAGGACACGCTTGACTGGACACTTCGGGGGACCCGACTGGCAGTGCTGTTTGCGATGATTGTCGTGCTGTCGATCTTGACCGGATATTACGCGGTCCACAACGAACCACGACTCGTCCAGAATGCTGGGCGGCTGGTGGTCTTTCTCACAGCATTCGTTCTGACAGCGGGACTGGCTCGGATCCTCTCTTACGATCCCCTGCGTGCCGAGATCGTGCCCTTGCTGGTGACGACGATGATTTTGGCAATCGCCTATAACCAGGAACTTGCGCTGCTCACGGCGTTCGCCTTAAGCCTCCTCATCACCCTAGGCACCACAGCGGAATTCGGTCACTTTGTCGAATTGGTGAGTACGGCAGCCGCTGCGGTCATCCCACTGCATCGCGTGCGGTCGAGGTTGACACTCATCAAGGTTGGTCTGTCGGCGGCTTTGGTCAATTTCCTGGTGGTGTGTGGGGTCGGTGTCGTCCAGTCACAATCCGTGGAATTACTGCGAGAGACTCACCTGCTGACATTTGCATTGAAGTCTGCGGCGTGGTCGTTGGCGGCGGGATATTTTGTCGCAGGAAGCCTCCCGGTGGTGGAGCAGGTCTTCGGTGTCGTGACAGAGATTAAGCTGCTGGAGATGAGCGACCCGTCGCACCCACTGCTCCAGGAACTCGTGCGTCGAGCACCGGGCACCTACAACCACTCAATCGCGGTGGCCAGCATGGCCGAGGCCGCCGCGGAATCGATCGGTGCGAATGGACTTCTGGTGCGCGTCGGAGCCTATTTCCATGACATCGGAAAAATGCTCAAACCCCAGTATTTCATCGAGAATGTCCAGTCCGGGGCCGAAAGCAAGCATAAACACTTAGCTCCGGCGATGAGTACCCTCATCATCATTGGCCATGTGAAGGACGGTGTCGATCTGGCGAGGCA
The DNA here is from genome assembly GCA_031419335.1 of Planctomycetota bacterium. Classification (GTDB taxonomy): domain Bacteria; phylum Planctomycetota; class Planctomycetia; order Planctomycetales; family Planctomycetaceae; genus TH-plancto1. The sequence continues at coordinate 2,510 of JANOKO010001258.1, read as the reverse complement.
GCACAACCTGCCCCGCCAATTGATCGAATTCATCGAGCAGCACCACGGCACCACACTCGTGGAGTACTTCTACCACGAGGCCACGCGCCAAGCCGAACTGCAACTCGATCCGACTGAGACCGAGGAGTCCTCGTTCCGCTACCCCGGCCCCAAGCCTCAAACCCGAGAGGCAGGCGTCCTGATGATTGCCGATGCGGTCGAAAGCGCCAGCCGCACGCTCACCGATCCGACGCCCAAGCGGCTGGAAACACTGGTCCACGCAATCACTATGAAGAAACTGCTCGATCGACAGTTTGATGAGTGCTCACTGCGGCTGAGCGAGATTCGTTCGATTGAGCAATCACTGGTCAAATCCCTGATTGGGGTTTACCACGGACGTATTCGTTACCCGGATGCCAAGCGAGCGTAGGGGCCGAATCGCGAACAAGCCGACTCCCAATGCCGGGTCAACGTAGGACGAACCCCTACCTGCAATACGCGACCTACTTCGCCGCAGCCAATGCGGCTTCATAGTTCGGGTGTGAAGTGATCTCGGGGACATACTCGACATGCTTCAAGGTGTTGTCGGCACCGACCACGAAGATCGCCCGAGTCAAGCAGCGATCCAGCGGGCCACCACTGATCAGCACCCCGTAGGACTTCCCGAAGCTCGCCGCCCGGTGATCGCTCAGGCAGGCGACTCGCTCCACCCCTTCGGCTCCACACCAGCGTTTCTGACCGAACGGTAAATCCGTGCTGACGACCAACACCGCTACGTTCGACAGTTGGGCGGCTTCGTCGTTGAATCGCTTCGTTTCGGCATGGCAGACCGACGTATCCAGCGAGGGGATCGTCGCGATGATCCGGGTTTGACCGGCTGAGGTCGCCAGGGTGACCTCCTCTAGTCCATTGTTCTGAAGATTGAAGTCGGGTGCGATATCACCGACCTTCAGCTCGGTGCCGGAGAGGGTGACGGCATTGCCTTTGAGTGTGACTGCGGCCATCTGCATTCCTTTTGAGAAGAGTTCTGCCGAAAACGGCTTGTGTTCCGTGGTCCTGTCAGGGAGTATTGCGGCTCTGCTCAGCGTTGCAAGCCCCTGACCTCGGAGTGTCCACGCGGTGGTTGAATTCGCGTCGTTTTTACAGATGAGCGTCCTCCTCGCAAGTCTAGCGGTCTGGGGGCTGATCATCGAGCGTCTGTGGACAGGGGAGCCACTGGTCGCGCGCCAAGTCCCCTCCACTCGGCACCGCCCCACTCTGGCCATCGTGCTGGCATTGGGTTGGATTCTGTACTCGTGCCTGTCCCAGTTGTGGCTCAGCCGTGAGGCTCCCCTGCAAAGGCAGTTCAACGAGGCCAAAGCCCTCTTTCTTCTCGCATTCAATCTCGCAATTCAGGTCACCACAACCTGTATCCTGCTCTTCTGCCTGACACGGTTAGGAAGCCAGCGCTTGACGCGTTTCGGCATCGATGGACGGAGATTCAGCGAGGATGTCGGCCTCGGACTGCTGGGATACCTGACAGCGACCATTCCGGTCATGCTGGTCATGCTGGTCATGGTGCCGTTCCGGACACCTGAAAACCAGCACGTCTTTCTTCAGATGTTGAATAGCCAGCAATCCGTGCCGCTGGTCGGGTTAATGATCGGATCCGCTGTCGTCATGGCTCCCTTGGAAGAGGAACTCTTGTTCCGCGTGATCTTCCAGGGAGCACTTCAGCGGCATCTCCCCCCGACGGCCTCGATCCTCATTTCTGCCACAGTGTTCTCGTACGTCCATGGGTTCCCAGATGCTGTCGGATTATTCCCACTGGCACTGGTACTCGGCTTTCTGTATTGGAGAACCGGAAGCTATCTGACGGTCGTGACGACACATGCGACGTTCAATGGCGTCAGCCTGGTCTTTGCACTCATCAGCCCCGAGGTGTAGCCGGGTGGAGTCCCTGCCCCGGTTTATGGCCCCAATCTCTTCCTGGCCTGCTCGACAAACGTCGCGGCATCCGGATCGGACGAGTACAAGTCCACCACGCTTTGCCAGATCGATCGCGACTCGTCAGGCTTCCCCTTCTGTGCGAGCGAATCGGCTCGCTCCAGCGCCCGTTTCACCAAGCTGTATTGCTCGGGGCCGATTGCCTGATCACTCATTTCACTCAAGAGATCCGCTGCCAGCGAGTGCAAGTCGACAGCGGCGGGATCGCCCTGAGTGAGCCGGAACAAACCGCTAAGCACTTGCTTCGCTTCGGCCTCGTGTCCGAGTCCTCGCAGTTGGACCGCTTTCTGCAGCAGTCGTTCGCCATCGGTCTGGGCATCTCGTGCGGCCCACGAGCCGCGTCGCCCCAGCAAGGACTTGCGGAGTTCAAGCAATCGGATTTGGTCGAGATAGGGTTCGATCTCCGGCCCCCAGCGCTTGGCATCAGCCTCCAGCAGCGGATCAAAGAATTCTCGCTTGGCTCGATCCCAACTGGGTCCGGGCTCCTCGCTCATGAGAGCTTGCCCCGTGGCGAAGAGCGTGTCAGGCGAGGGAGTCCGGTGATT
>JANOKO010001257.1:0-1489 GCA_031419335.1 Planctomycetota bacterium | reverse complement strand
GTCTACTTCGCGGGCGGCGGCGTCAAGGGCGGCCAAGCTGTCGGTGCCAGCGATCCCATCGGCGGCGTCCCAGCCGATCGCCCCGTCGGTCCCGGCGAAGTCGTCGCGACCGTCTTCCACAGCCTGGGCCTCGATCTCGATACGTTGCTCCCCGGCCCGGCGGGGCGACCGTTCCCGATCGTCGACTTCGGGAAGCGAGAGATTCACGAGTTGTTTTAGGGGAAGTCGTCAGCGATCAGCTTTCAGCCAGATGTTTCGCCGCGCCCCGTAGGGAAACGTTTTCCGTTACGTCTCGGTGAACCGGAGAGTCTCTCATGTGGAACATCATCATCGGTGTGATTTTCGTGATCGGTGGCCTGTCGGGGCAACTGGTGATTCGTGGAACTCAAAGTACCGGAGCCGCGGTGGCGGTGGGTGCTGGTCTGATCGTGTGGGGGATCGTGCAGATGGTTCGCGCCCGGTCTGATAGCTAGCGAGGCCCGATCTCAGCACCTGCAATGACTGCTCACATGATCTACCTCGACCACAACGCGACGACGCCTCCGGACCCGGAGGTGATCGCCGCTATGGCTTTGGCTTGGGCTGAGGCATACGGCAACCCCGGCAGTCGCCATTCGGCGGGGCGTCATGCGCGTCGTGCCTTGGAAGATGCGCGTGAATCGGTGGCCTCGCTCCTCGGAGCCAAGCCCGCCGAGGTCGTGTTCACCAGTGGCGGCACTGAGGCCAACAACGCCGCCATCTTCGGGCTGACGCAGGGCCGCACCGGTTCCATCGCTCTCCCGCGTGGAGAACACCCCTCCGTCGAGATGGCGGTCCGGCGGTTAGAGTCCGATGGCTGGTCGCGGGTAACGCTCCCGCTGGATCAGCAAGGCGTGTTACAGCCCGAGTCAATGAGCGCCCTCGACTGGTCCCAGCTGCGGTTGGTGACGCTGCTGTTCGCTCATAACGAGACGGGCGTGATCCAACCCATCGGCGAACTGGCGAGTCAGTGTGCCGAGCATCAAGTGCCGCTGCACTTGGATGCGGTACAGGCGGTCGGCAAGTTCGATGTCGACTTTCACGCACTCGGGGCGACTAGCCTCGCGCTGGGGGCGCACAAGTTTCACGGGCCGCGCGGCGTCGGGGCCCTATTGATTCGGGAGGGGACTCGTCTCGGGCCAATCTTGTACGGGGGGCATCAGGAGCGAGAACATCGCGCGGGGACGGAACCGGTGGCCCTCGCCGTGGGACTCGCCAGGGCACTCGAACTCTGGCATGCAGACCGTCATCGCATTCGCGAGCATCTCAATCGACTGCGAGACCGCCTCGAAACTCAATTCGTTGCCAGCTGCGCCCCGGTCGTGATTCACGGAGCTGGAGCCGAGCGATTGCCGAATACCTTGAATGTGGCGTTTCCCGGCTGCGACGGAGAAGCGTTACTCGTCGCCCTCGATCTGGCGGGCGTGTGCTGCTCGATGGGGAGCGCATGTGCCAGCGGGTCGAGCGAACC
>JANOKO010001256.1:0-2893 GCA_031419335.1 Planctomycetota bacterium | reverse complement strand
GTCAAAATGCCTCTCCCAAGAACTCGAGTCAACCACGACTGGTAGATACTCCAGAGGCGTCAACCGGTTGTCAACAAGGAAAACGTCGGAATGCACCAGACGTGTGTGCGTCACGAAAGTAGGACTCTCCTGACTCTCCCGCTCTGAGGCGACTCGTTCCCGCGGTTTGAACCACGGAACACCCACCGCCAGTCCTGTGCCGCAACCCCAGGCCACCCAGGGAATGAGATCACGGACGATTCCCAAACATCGTCCATCTCCCTCTTTGCGTCCTTCGCGACCTTTGTGTTCAATTCCTCACACTCCCATCAGTCCGAGTCGAAGTGGGAACACAAAGGGCACGATAGACGCGAAGGGAGGATGAGAGTTCTCCTCTGAAATTGTGCTCAAACTGCAAACATTTTTGGGGTGAGTCATACAGATTCAGAGAGTCTGTTTCCCATCAGCGACACTTTTGGCAAATCAGTGGATGATCCTTCTGAACTCCGTACCTCCGAGGTAAATCTCTGCCAACTTTTCTGAGGCACACATGATGCGAGGGTGCCGCACGCCCCAGCGCGGACAGCCTGGCTGGTGGGGTGATATCGAAGTTCGTAAGAGGTGTCGAGCCTTGCAAAACTGAGGCGTATGATGCGGCAGCTTGCATCATACGGCCCTTGAAAAGACTGAAAAACTCCGACTTCTGATCCCGAACTCAGGGTGTCCCTTTTTCCCCCGCTGGTATTCGATTACTGGACCGGTATGATGCGTACAGCCATGTGAATCTCTGAGGACACGGTCTGCGCTGTCTGGACTCGTGAGGCACTCACATCGGTGATCCAACCTTTCTCCTGGCCTCGCCCCGCGTTGTCAACGGAGCGGGGTTGGGCTCTCTGTGATTTCTCTCGATGGAAGCGGACCCCGCTGATGGCAGAGTTGTTCCACGAGTGTGGCGTTGCCGCGATCTACCATCTCCCGACAGGCAAGGTCAGTTCCCTGGCCCCCATGCAGGGGAGCCAGGCGACCTCGCGTCTGATTCCGCGGTTGCTGCTGGATATTCAAAATCGAGGCCAGTTGGCTGCCGGGATGTCGGTTTACCAGCCGGGCCGAACACACCTCGTGGAAACATACAAAGATGTGGGGACGGTCAGCGAGGTGTTCCACCTCAACCAAAAAGCCAATGCCGACGCACTCATGGCCCAGTACGAAGGACCAGCTGCCATCGGCCATGTGCGGTACGCCACATGCGGCAAAGATGACAAAAACTACGCCCAGCCGTTCGAGCGGCACCACTTGGAAAAACGCAAATGCTTCGCGTTCGGGTTCAACGGTCAACTAGCAAACTACCAACAACTGCGAGCGGAAGTACTGGCTCGGGGAGATTTCCATCTGAGTCGGGAAACCGATACCGAAATCCTGCTGCATTTGCTGAGCCAGGAGATCGCCCAGCAATCCACGAGTGATCTTCTGGAATTGCTGAAGAGGCTGCACACCAAGCTGGACGGGGCATACAACATCGTCTTCCTGAATGCACTGGGAGAGATGTTCGTTTCGCGAGATCCTTTGGGGATTCGCCCGTTGTGCTGGGCCGAGGAAGAGGGACTGTTCGCCGCCGCCAGCGAGAGCGTGGCACTCGCCAACCTGGGGTTTGATCCGAAGCGAATCCACAGCGTCCCGCCCGGCCATGCCGTCATCATCCAGAACGGTCAATTGAAAGTCGAGAAGTACGCCGAGTCGCCTCGGATCGCGCATTGTTTCTTCGAATGGATCTACTTCGCGAACGTCTCCAGCACTCTGGATGAGCGCAGTGTGTACCTGAGCCGCAAAGCTTTGGGGGAGAAACTGGCGGAGCAGGAAACAGTCCCGATTGACGAGAATTCGATCGTGGTTCCGGTGCCGGATACGGCCAAAGCCGCCGCCGACGCGATGGCGTATCGACTCAAAATACCCTGCCTGGAAGGGCTGATCCGCAACCGCTACGTGGGCCGGACCTTCATCGAGGGAACCAATCGTGGTGACAAGGCCAAGGTCAAGTACACCCCGCTCCGCGAAGTCCTCGAAGGGAAAAAGGTGTTCTTGGTCGAGGACACGATCGTCCGCTCCACCACCATGCGTACGCTCATCACCCAGCTCTATGAGCGGGGAGGTGCTGCCGAGGTGCATGTGCGAGTGGCCTGTCCGCCGATCATAGCCCCGTGCTTCTATGGGATCGATATGACCCGCGTGAAGGAGTTGTTTGCCCCCGAGTTTTTGAAGGGTGGACCGCTGACCCGGGAAATTGAAGCTGTGATGGCGAAAGAGCTGAAGGCCACCACGCTGCGTTATTTGCCCCTTTCAGCAATCGCCGAGGCGGTGCAGATGAACTCCTCGCAACTGTGCCAGGCCTGTCTAACCGGGAGTTACCCCACACCGGCTGGCGAACAGATGTATCAACTCTCGCTGCACGGCGGATCGGACCGACGCATTGTCGATATGGAAGACTCCGTTTGTGCCAAAGTGACGTAAAGCGAGCGGTCCGCCGGATCGAGAGGCTCGGGTGCCCCTGTCCGTGGTTTCAGTCCTCCGGAACGAGTCGTCTCGAAACGGGTTGGTCAGGGCGTTCTGACTTTCGGGGCGCACACACGGCGAGGCAACCCCGTGGGCCCTCCCGTTGGATGAACACAGACAGCGGAACTCCGGTTTAGAAATCTGTGCCGATTTTTGTTGCATGTTGGAATTCTGTTGTAACAATGGCCTCGTCAGCGTTCGTCTGAAATCGGGATCGTCGTTCGACGAGAGGCACCGCATAGAACGGTGCGAAGCAGCACCTGATCACCGTTGAGGAGTACGTCATGGCCGGTCGACTCTTTCCGTCTTTCCGTCTTTCCGTCTTTCCGTCTTTCCGTCTTTCCGATCTTGTTCGCTCGTTCTTCCC
>JANOKO010001255.1:0-3732 GCA_031419335.1 Planctomycetota bacterium | reverse complement strand
ATTGACGAGTGACAACCCCGCGATCCAATAGAACCAATTGGCCCCGGATTTTCCTGTCTGCTCCAGTTGGGCTCTCGTCGCTTCGCCAAACACGGGGGCTGGCACAGAAGGGGAATCCTCGTACTCCTCGGTAGGTTCGATCACATTCGACATGCTGGATTCTCCGGGATCTGATCAGCGGGTGTGGCGAGTTAATACTTCAGGTGGGCGGACGTGAGACATTCCTGCGTAGTCACGTTTCGCCAGTACGTCGTCGACTGGGTGTGGGTGCCCGCCCTCAGGCGAGGGGCAGCTACGACTTACTCGGACCGCGAGAAGTTTAGCCAGCACTGCGATTAAAAGCACACCGCCAGCAGCGTGAACAGCACCGCCATAATGCCGAGCAGTCCTCCGAGCTTCCACCAGAAGGGCCGTCCCTCCCAAGCCGAGAGTGATCGCTCGCCGACCTGATATTCTCCGCACAATGGGCACCGTGAAGCGTCATCGTAGATTTCGCCCCCGCATTGGATGCAGTCGGTCGTCGTCGATGGGTCCGCGTCGCCGAAATCCTCGTCAACCGAGTCATTCCACTCTTCAGAGTCCTCATCGGGATCGTCCCAGCGAGCATGGCGTGTCATCAACGTGATTCCGATCGTGTGAAAGAGGTGTCACAGGCAACACCACCTTGCCTCGCAACGGTGAATTGACCAGAATCGTGGCGGACTCAGGCATTTGACTCCCGAATTCGGGTCGTTGCGGCAACGGGGATGGGGATCCGCCCGAAAAACACGTTTGGGGCGAATTCGCACAAATGAACAGTAGACAATTCTCCCATTCTGAAAACAATGGGAGAATGACGGTTGCAGGGGAGCAGTGGCAGTGCTGGCCCCACGCAGGCGTGAATCGTCTTCCACTCAGGGGCACCCCATGAATAGCTCTCGACGGTCTGGTTTCTGGTTGGCTTGCCTTATGTTCGGTGCCGCTCTGGGAGCGGTCGCAGCACGTTGGATCCAGGCAGACCTGCCTCCAGCCAAGACGATTATCAAATCACCCCAGGATCTGTCATCAGCATTTCGAGTCGTCTCCGAAACGGCGATCCCAGCGATTGTCTCCATTGAAACGAAGACCCACGGGCGGATGATTGAAGAGGGGGCAGATTCGAGCGGCGAAGACCAACCGGACTCGCCTGATAACTCACCGTTTGGCGACGACCCGATTTTTCGCGAGTTCTTCGGTAACCGTGGCCGCAGTGGTCGGCGTCAAATGCAGATCCCTCCTCAGCGAGGAGCTGGATCTGGCTTTGTGATTGATGCGAGCGGCATCATTGTGACGAATGCTCACGTGATTGACGGAGCCGATGAAGTGATTGTCCGATTCACCGATGGCACCGAAATCAAGGCCGACAAATGGATGGGCGATTCTGTGACGGATGTGGCCATTGTCAAGCTGACACCTTCGAAACCGCTGACGGCCGTGAATTTCGGAGATAGCGATGCGATGCAAGTCGGTGATTGGGTGCTGGCCCTGGGCAATCCGTTCGATTTAGGCACGACTGTGACGGCGGGTATCATCTCCGCCACGGAGCGCAAGGGGCTCGGGATCAACGGTCGGGAGCACTTCCTGCAAACGGATGCGGCGATCAATCCGGGCAATAGTGGAGGGGCGCTCGTCAATATGAACGGAGAAGTGGTCGGCATCAATTCTGCAATTTCGACTCGCAGTGGAGGTTACGACGGAGTCGGATTCGCGATTCCCGCAAACCAGGCCCGCAAAATCGTCGATCAACTTCGCAAAGAAGGGACCGTACATCGGGCCTTCATCGGTGTCACACTGGACGACCTCAAGCCTGCTGTCAAGAAAGCACTGGGAATCACGTCGGGAGTTTCCGTGATGGAAGTCCTGCCCGATTCCCCAGCCGCGAAAGCAGGGATCCTATCAGGAGATGTCATCGTCTCATTCGATGGAAAGCCAGTGCAGGAGCGCTCCACACTTCAAGAATACGTCGAGTTGCTGGAGACTGGAAAAAACTTTGACATGGAGATCCTGCGCGACGGTCAGACCCTGCCACTGAAGATCATGTTGGAGCAGCGGAGTTCCGATTCCTATGCTCAAGTCGAATCGAAGCCCGAGTCAGCGGAGAAGCCCGAGAAACTGATCCCGAAGCTCGGATTTCGGGCTAAGACGCTGACTCCCGAAGTGGCTCAGGAATTAGGACTCCCCGGGGCCACGGGCGTCGTGATCGTCGGGGTCAATCCCGGATCGTTGGCGACTCAGGCTGGATTGCAGGAAGGTGATGTCATTACCAAAGTCGGTCAGACAAAAGTCGAGAGCCTGGACGCCTTTCAGAAGTCGGTCGGCGCGGCGAAACTCGAGGACGGCGTTTTGCTTCAGGTCCGGCGCGGACCGACGACCCGATTCGTCTTGCTGCAGAGCGAATGACCCCTCCGCCCGAATGACTCTTGACCGAACTCGACTGACTCCATGACATTCCCCTCCGCCGAGCCACCAGTACCCTTTCCGGTTCGATTGCGAGGGCGGATTAAGGCGGAGCCTGAAGATTTCGTAGTTGAGGAATTGCCTGCCTACCTCCCCAGTGGTGAGGGAGAGCATCTGTTTTTGTGGATCGAGAAGCGGGATGTCTCGGCGGAGTATCTGACAGGCCAACTCAGTCGTGCGCTGGGAATCGCCCGTGACTCAATCGGTATGGCGGGACAGAAGGACCGCCGAGCCATCACGCGGCAGTGGATTTCGGTCCCAGTCGAGGCTGAGAGCCGCCTGGCAGCGCTTGATGATCTGGCTGACCAGGGGTTGGTGCGAGTGCTCTCATCGAGCCGCCATCGGAACAAGCTGCGTACGGGCCATCTGGTGGGAAACCGTTTTGAAATCCGGATTCGTACCGAAGACGCGGACGCGGTGGAGGTCGCCTCGACGATAGCGGATCGAATCCGGGTCGCAGGGGTTCCAAACCGGTATGGCGATCAGCGATTCGGCATCGGAGATGAAACTCTGCTGTGGGGCCGAGATCTGCTGTCGGGTGCCCGCAGAGCGCGAGACATTGAGCCACACCGTCGCCGCTCGTTTTTGCGGCTGGCGCTGTCATCCGTGCAGTCGGATTTGTTCAATGCCGTGGTCCACGCCCGACAAACTCGGGGACTGCTGCACCAGGTGATGGACGGGGATGTCCTCCAGGTCATCGCCTCTGGCGGGTGTTTCACGACAGTTGACCCAGCACTGGATCAACACCGCCTTGACTCTCGCGAGGTGACCCCGACCGGTCCCATGTTTGGCGTCAAAATGAAATCACCGCTGGGGGACGCCTTACGCCTGGAACAGGAAGTCCTGGATGCCTCGGGGCTCAAACTGCAACACTTCGAGCCATTCAGCCCACTGATGTCAGGGGCGCGCCGAGCATTGCTGGTTTACCCCCAGGATGTGAAAATCCACGCCGACCCACTGGGTGTGCGAGTGGAGTTCTCATTACCTCCTGGTGCCTACGCCACGACGGTTCTGGGAGAGTTCATCGAAGAATTCGCGATGGCCTCGGAAGAGACAGACCTCGATGCGGGGCTGACCTGATTGTTCGGCGCGACAGCCGACAACTCGGTAGGCCAGGGTACTCGTCCAGCGGCACTCTATGACTCGCTCTGCATAATGTTCTCTTCCATCGAGACCGGGAACTCTGGCTTCACGATGTCGTTGAGCTTCAAATCCTGAATCAGCCGCTTGGCCAATTGGCGATGGCCCTGCTCGGAA
>JANOKO010001254.1:0-6511 GCA_031419335.1 Planctomycetota bacterium | reverse complement strand
GCCATCGAGAGCAACACGCACTTCCCCCCCGAGGGGTACAAGGGGCTGCCTTCCGACCGCGTGCTGGTCTTCACCGACCAGGACGGAGATGGGAAGGCCGATGACCCGACCGTCTTCGCGGACGGCTTCCGCCACGCCATGAGCATTGCCGTGCGGCCCCCGTGGATGGACATCGTCCAGCTCAATGAGCTGCAAGTCGCAGCCCCCGTCGGCACCACCCAAGTCTTCCTCGCCACCCGTCGTGACCTCCAACTCTTGGAGGACACCAACGGGGATGGCAGGGTCGATCGGCAGCACGTCCTGCTGAAGCTCGATACCATGGGGGACTACCCCCACAACGGGCTGGCCGGGTTGGCGTTTGATTCGTTCGACAACGTCTATGTCGGATTCGGCGAGAATCTTGGGGCGGACTACACACTCACCGGTCGCGATGGGGTGACGCTCGAGGGCGGCGGCGAGGGCGGCAACGTCTATCGGTTCCGCCCCGATGGGACCGGTCTCGAACTCTGGTCGACCGGGTATTGGAACCCACATGCCTCGTGCGTCGATGCCCTGGGCCATCTGTTCACTGTCGACAACGATCCCGATAGCCGACCGCCGTGTCGGTTGATGCACTCGGTGCGCGGAGGCGACTTTGGCTACCGCTTCAGTATCGGTCGCAAGGGGCTGCACCCGTTCACCTCGTGGAACGGCGAGATCGCGGGGAAGCTGCCGATGACAGCCGGAACCGGCGAGGCCCCCAGCGGCATCCTGGCCTACGAGAGTGCGGGACTGCCCGAGGAGTACATCGGCGACTTGCTTGGCGGGAGTTGGGGCGATCACCGCATCGACCGGTTCCGCCTGAAGCCGAAGGGTGCCAGCTATGAGTCGGTCGCTGAACCGCTGATCGTCGGCGGCGAAGAGTTCCGCCCGGTGGGAATTGCTACGGCTCCGGATGGTTCGCTTTACATCACCGATTGGGTACTGCGCGAGTACAAGGTCCACGGGCGGGGGCGGATCTGGCGGATCTCCAACGTCGATGCGAAGGCTCACCAGCGGCTCGATCTGGCCCCGATCCGGAAGCTCGACGACCAGATGCAACTGGTGGAGCACATCAAGTCGCCCAAGCTGGCCGAACGCCGCGTGGCCGCCCGGCGGTTGGCTGACCTGAGCATCCGCCCGCTGATCGCGCTGGCTCAAGACGCGAACGCCTCGACCCGTGCCAAGTACGAAGCGGTCTCGGCCCTCATTCCACATAAGGGACTTGACCACGAACGCCAACTCGTTCAATACGCCACAGCCCAGGTCGCCCCCTACGATGCCGTGCAGACGCTGTACCTCGAAACGTATGACCAGGTGCCATCGATCCCGAAGCTGATGGGGATTCTGAAGAACCCCACCGGGACCGACCCGCACTATATCCTCGGTGCGATGCGGGCCTTGTCGCCGCTGATTCGCAGCCTGGGGTCAACGCAACCGAAGGCGGCTGTGATGTTGCTCAACAAGGCGGCGAATGTCGCGGACCCGTTTGTGTACGCGGAACTGGTGCGGCAGTTGCGAGTGACGCTCAATGTCGAACAGATGCTGAAGGCCCTCGCCTCACAGGCAGGTCTGGAGCCACGGCTGCGGCAGGCTCTCGTTCTCGCAGCGGCCGGGGGTTCCCTCACCCCCAGCTTCTCTTCCGCGGGGAGAGGAGAGCTGGAAGGGTTTAGGGCGATCGCAGTTCTTAGTCTGGCGGATTCGGATGCAGCTGTCCGCCGCTCGACGGTGCAAGCAGTGGCCGAGAAGAAGCTGGTCGCTCTGAAGCCCGAAGTCGAAAGGCTTCTGGCCAGCGAGCCGATGACCGAGGATCTGTTCCTGACGACGATCGCATCTCTCGAAATGCTCGACGGCAAATCCCCTACTGAATTCGACAAGACCCCCGCTGCGATGTATGTAATCCCGCTGCTGAAGACGAGCCTCGACAAGCCGGGCGTGGCGGTGCAGGCAATCCGGTTGGCGAACCCGAAGGACTCAGCGGAGGTGGTGACGCTGTTGGCGAGCGTCGTGACTGGTAAGCATCCGCTGGCCATCCAGCAAGAGGCGATCCGCACACTGGCGACCTCGCCGACGCCGGACACGCTCTTGGTGCTGAAGGGTGTGGCGGATGACGAGAATGCCGATGAGTCGCTACGGCAATGGGCGTTTCTGGGGTTGGCGAATCAGCCGACCGTGGAGACGCAGTGGTGGCTCGATCACTGGAAGAAATCGGCAGGGACCGAGTTGCGGGAGATCATTCTGCAATCGCTCAAGTCGCGTGTGACCGAGGAACCAGTTCAAGAAGTCTTGGCCCTCATTTCGCCTGCGTATCGACCCACGACGAACGCGGAGTGGAAGGAGGCCGCTGCGAAGTCCAATCCAGAGGATGCGTCCTCTGTCGCTCGCGGCTTGCTGATCTTCTCGCACCCCAACGGCCCCGGTTGTATTAAGTGCCACCGGCTCGAAGGGCGCGGGGGACTGATCGGCCCGGACCTGTCGCGGGTCGGGTCGACGTTCAGTGCCGAGAAGTTGGTCGAGTCGATCCTGGAACCGAGCAAAGAAGTCTCGCCGCAGTTCACCACTTGGGCCATGACGACCCTCGAAGGGAAGGTCCATACCGGGATGCTGGTCTTCGAGAACGAGGGCAAAACCATCCTCGGCACAGCGGAGGCGACGAGCATTGAACTCAAGACCGCTGATGTCGAGAACCGCGCCCCGCAGAAGACCTCGGTGATGCCGGAGAAGCTGGTCGACCGTATGTCGCAGCAGGAGTGGGTCGACCTGATTGCGTTCCTGCGGTCGCGGAGGTAGGACGGGCCCATTGGCCCGTCCCTCCCAGACGCCCCCTCCCGTCCCAGCGGGTGGCTTGGGGCTGACTTTTTGATGGACGTACACTGACAGAGTTCCGTGGCATGGAGTTTCTGTTCCCTGAAATCTCCAATTCTGCGATAACGCGGGTCACTGGCATACGGTTCATGGGGAACTGCAGAGGAGCGTCAGTTAGTAGGGTGCCACGGAATGGCGATCGAACCACCTTCCACAGCGTTGGTCAACCTGTTGCAGTCGCACAATCTGGCGACGGCGAGGGATCTTCGCGCGTGTCAGACGTACATTCGCCATTTGGTTCGCGATCTCCCCGCATTTGATTCGGTGTGGGTCGACGCCCTGGTTCAGGGTGAGTTTCTTACCCCCTTTCAGGCAAAGTGCCTCGTCCAGTCCCCTGAGTCGATTCGGATCGGCGACTATGTTCTTATTGATCGCCTGCCGCATGATGGCTGGCCCATGCGGTATCTGGCGAAGCCGTTGGCGGGGGGGAAACCAGTGGCGATCGAGGTGCTGCCGCTGCGAAAGTCAGATTGCGAGGGGGCGAGGGAGAGGTTTCAAAGGCATCTCCACGCCGTTCGGGGACTGGCGCATCGTAACCTGTGCCTGGCAACAGATGTTGTTGTGGATTCGCAATCACTGATGGCGATCAGTCCGTTGCCCGTCGGTGAATCGCTCGATGAGTTGCTGGTGCGGCGCGGTCGGTTCCCGGCGGATGTCGTCGAGGAGATAGCCCGGCAAGCCCTGGAGGGGCTGAGCCGACTTGAACAGGCAGTCACACTTCACGGCGATGTCCGGTCGCGTAACCTGTTGCTCGGACCGGGGGGACGCATCCAGATCATCAACGCGGGGCTGTTGGCTGCTGTTCATCCTCTGGTCACAATTCACGATCCGTTGCCAATTGCGTGCCACGAGGGGATCGCTCCCGAGTTGATCGGTGGCCGGTCAGAACGGAACTCCGCTAGCGAAATGTACGCCCTCGGGTGTCTGTTGTGGCAACTGCTCGCAGGTCGGCGTCCGCACCTGACAGCCGATCGCCTTGATCAGTTGGCCGCACACCAATCCGCGACGATCCCTGACATTCGTATCATGTCTCCCGATACGCCGCAGCCTCTGGCCCAATTGATTTCCCGGCTGGTCACGAAGCTTCCTGCGGAACGGTATCCCAGTCTCGTCGTCGCGTCGCGTGAGTGTGGCAGCAGCCGCGCTCGCGGGCGAGCGCGACTGAGTCAGTTTCAAACTTCATTTCAGTCGATGGTGCCGGTGCGTTTGGGGCGATCCGGTCGGACGAAACAGCCTGCGACGCTCCAGTCGCTACTGACAGTTGCGGTCCTGCTCGTATCCGCAGGGCTATTCCTGTTTCCTAGGGCAGGGCGGTCGCTGCTTGATTCAGCGGGGAGGTTACTGAGTGCCCATCAGGACAGCGTGGAGCCAACGCAGGCTCCTGATGTCTCCGCAGTCTTGGGCAGTCTGTCGCCACTCCCATCGCCGCCACCGAAGCCCACACACTTGGCTCCGATTCCGGTAGAAACTGAAAAACACTCGGGGCGAATCATCCTGGACAAGGCCGGTCCATACGTAGCTTTCACACATTCCGCCGTCGGCGAGTTGCGGATCAGTGCCGCGGAAGGAGTTCGCCCCGTCATTGAGGTCGGTGACCAGCCGCTCCGGCTCGCTGCCCAGCGCATCGTGCTGGAAAACGTCATCATCCGTCGTGCTGCTCAGGGGCCTTCCGATGTTCCGCTGCTCTCCGTGGACTCACAGATTCTGATCGCTACCGGATGCGAGTTTCACTCGGGACCACTGGTAGTGGACGATGGCGATGACACTGCGGTCGGCTCACCGCGTGTTGCCATTCGCTGGCGGCGACTCGACGAGAACAACATCCAGCCGAGTGAGATTGAGTTATCGGGCTGCCTGTGTCTCGGGGGAGGAGCGGTGGTCTGCTGCGACTCGGTGCCGCAGTCGATTCAGCTGCATGACACCGCGTGTCTGGGCACGGGGCCGGTGTGCGAAATTCTCGCCACTCCCAGTGTGCGGACGTTGCGGATGAGTCTGACCCACACGACATTGCGAGAGACTGGACCACTGCTGCGCGAGCACCAGTTGACTCCTCAAAAGCAAACGCCGATCGCCATCGACCTGCGACAATCGATTCTGGCTCTGCACCCCGATAGCGCAGTGATCGAAGTGATCGGCCCCTTGCGCAGCCGCTGGCGACCTGCATTACAGATCGAGTCCAGCGGCTCATACCTCACCGGTGAATGTGCATATGTGACCACTCGCATGGAGCCAGACAGCGAGCCGAACCCGCTCGATCCGACCGATCTCGAGATTGATGGACTGCTGCCCGCCGTGTTCGAGTTCTACGGCCCCCTCTCGCCAAGCTGGCACAATAGCGTGGTCACTCGTTACACCGCAGATGTCCAAAGTGAAGAGACACCGGGGATCAAGCCACCCGAAGTCGCGGCTCGCTCTCCCGCACTGCAAACGCCCCTGCGCACGCTGGCCCCCCCAGTCACTGTGAAACCCGACAATCCATGACCAAGGCCGCTGAATTCATTGTCACGAGCCACATCCCCGAGCTGCGGCAGACGGTCGGCACAGCGCGATTGTCAGGCTGCACGATTGGCTGCGTCCCGACCATGGGGGCGTTGCACGCAGGGCACACCAGCCTGATGGAGGAGTGTCGGCGGCGGACCGATTTTGTGGTGGCCACGATCTTCGTCAACCCGTCGCAGTTCGCCCCGCATGAGGATCTGTCCAAATACCCGCGCCCGCTGGAGCGCGACCTCCAGTTGTGCCGAGAGGCGGGGGTCAATCTCGTGTTCGTGCCCGAGGTGCCAGCGCTCTATCCAGTGGGATTCCAGACGTGGGTTACGGTCGAAGAGATCTCGAAGCCGCTCGAAGGCACCTTCCGCGCGACCCACTTTCGCGGCGTCACCACGATCGTCCTCAAGCTGTTTAACATCGTACAGCCAGATGTCGCGTGCTTCGGGGCCAAGGACTACCAGCAGCAGTCGATCATTCGGCGGATGGTTCATGATCTCGACCTGCCGGTCGAGGTCGTCGTCTGCCCCACGGTTCGAGAGGCGGATGGCCTCGCGCTGAGCAGCCGTAACGTGTACCTTAGCCGCAAGGAACGGACGATTGCATTGTCGCTATCGCAGTCGCTGGCCCTGGCTCAGGAGCTGCTCGATGCGGGCGATCGCGACCTCACTGCGATCACACAAGCCATGAAGATCAAGTTGCAGACTCACTCGGAAATCCAGATCGACTATGTCGTCATCGCTGACCCGGACTCACTCGTAGAGTTGACCTCGCCCCAGTCCTCGATGGTGGCCTTGATTGCCGCACGAGTCGGGACGACCCGGCTGATCGACAATCTCGTGCTGGCCATGACGTAATGCCCAGGCGAGCCGGGCGGCGTCAGCCCTCGGACTGCCCTCGCTATGCCGATCCTCCGGGGCCTGACGGCACCCGGCTCGCCTGACCCACTGAAAGTACATCGGATGCGCCAAGTTCTGATTTACATCCTGCTGAAGCATCCGTTCGCCATGGGCGAGCGGGATCCCGTAACGGGCGTGCCGGGGTTCGGGCTGACGTGGGTCTTGGCGGTCGCCTGTCTCGTCTGGATGGCGGTGAACTACGTTCGGAATCGGTCCGTTTTCCTGGCCGAGTTCAAGCAGTC
>JANOKO010001253.1:0-1190 GCA_031419335.1 Planctomycetota bacterium | reverse complement strand
ACGCGAAGCGTGGCGATCCGGTCCTGCACGACTCCTGGCGTCAGGTCATCGCTCAACTGGGAGCCGAGAAGCTCTTTATCGGCGGCAAGTCGCAAGGGGGCCGGACAGCTGCGGCGGTGGCGGATGAATGCGGCGTGGGCGGCGTCGTCTGCCTGGGCTTTCCGTTTCATTCGACGGGAAAACCCGACCAGTATGATCTGACTCCTCTGGATACGATTCAGACGCCCACTCTTTTGATGCAGGGCGAGTGGGACACCTTTGGCGATAAGGGAGAAGTCCAGAGCTACACCCTCTCCCCGCAGGTTCAACTGAAATGGATGAAAGAGGGCGACCACAGCTTTCAGCCCCCCAAGGAATCCAAACGGACCCGGGAAGAGAACTGGGACATCGCCGCCCGACTGATCGGCCGGTTCATCATGGAAGTGACCGGAGTTGAGCTGGCGGTGAAGTGAACATTGGGGATCGACCTTCCCGGGAAGCCCAAAGAACGACAGCCCATGATCGCGCCTCGGGCACATGGTATTGGTTTTCCAATCCGCTATTCTGTGCCGAACTTAAGGAGTCGAGATGGCGGATGCAGCAGAACAGGATGTGTGGGTCGGGTTCGATCTGGGCGGCACGAAGATGCTAGCCCAGGCGTACGACAATGATTTCAAGTTGCTCGGCAAGGATCGTCGCAAGACGAAATCAGCTGAGAAGGGCGAGTCGGGACTGGATCGCGTGATCGTCACGATTCGGGCCTGCCTCGAAAGCGGCGGGATCGATGCCTCGCGACTGGCGGGGATTGGGATCGGCTGTCCCGGGCCGGTGGATATGGATCGCGGAATCGTCCTCAACCCGCCGAATATGGGCTGGGAGGATGTCAACGTCCGCAAGCGGTTGGAGGCAGAATTCAAGTGCCCGATCGCGGTCCTCAATGACTACGATGCCGGTGGGTATGGCGAGTATCGCTTCGGGGCCGGGGTCGGAGCCCGCTGCGTGGTGGGAGTGTTCCCCGGCACCGGAATCGGCGGCGGCTGTGTGTACAACGGAGAGATTCTGCGCGGTCGCGGAAGCTCCTGTCTGGAAATTGGACATATTGCGGTCCAGCCGAATGGACCATTGTGCGGCTGTGGCCAGCACGGGTGTCTGGAGTCGGTGGCCAGCCGAACTGCGATCGCCGCACAAGCCGCACGCCAGGCCGGCGACGA
>JANOKO010001252.1:0-2428 GCA_031419335.1 Planctomycetota bacterium | reverse complement strand
AATTGAACTCGCTCGAAAGACGTTAATTGTCGAGCCGGACGAAAAGCCAGTTGGCTCTTTGACGATGGCCATGATCAATGTGGCTTATTCCAATCGGACAGAACGTCGTCGATTGCGGGCGAAAAAGAAATAGCGATGGGTGTTGGTTTGGGAATGCACTGCAGTCCATCATTGCGGGCTCGGCCCCAGCAAATCCCCACGCCGTTCTTTGGTCCGCAGCAGGCTTTGCTCGGCTTGCCACTGGGCGATTTCTTGGTGGTGGCCGTTGAGCAGGACTTCGGGGACGGCCATCCCTCGGAACTCGCGGGGCTTGGTGTATTGGGGGTGTTCGAGTTGGCCTGACTCGGCGAAGGAGTCGTAGCGGTGGCTGGTTTCGTCGCCCAGGACGCCGGGGATCAGGCGGATCACGGAGTCGATGATTAACATCGCGGGGACTTCTCCCCCGTTGCAGATGAAGTCGCCGACCGAGATTTCCAGCGGCTGCAGGCCCTGCACAATCCGGTCGTCGAAGCCTTCATAGCGACCGCACAGCAGCAGCAGCCGCTGCATTTTCGACAGCTCTTGCACGAGCGATTGGGTCAGCGGGCGACCCTGCGGAGTGAGCATCACCAGTTGGCCCGGCTGGGGGGCTGCGGCTTGGACGGCCTCGACGCACTCAAACACCGGCTCGCAGCGGATGAGCATTCCCGGCCCGCCGCCATAGGGGCGATCGTCGACCGAATGATGCTTGCCGACGGCCCAGTCGCGGATGTTCCAAGACTGGATCTCGACCCGCCCGGCATCGATCGCCTTCTTCAGCAGGCTCTGCTGGAGGTAGCTGTCGAAGAGGGCCGGGAAGAGAGTGAGGAGGTCGAAACGCATTTGTTGATCGAAGAGGGTTGAGGGTTTATGGTTTATCGACAGAGCGGGGAGCGGAGGGGAGTGAGCTGCCAGACTTCCGAAGGAGTGTGGTCGCGATTCTACGCAGAATCCCCTGGGATTCTCGCCCCAACGGGGCTGGACTCGATAGCCCGGGGCGCAGCCGGGGAACACTTGGCCCCCTCAACCGATTAAGGCCCAACGGGCCGTCACCCGCTGGCGGAGTCGAGTGACGGCCCGTTGGGCCTAGAGGAAACTTTGGCTTCCGATTTACCAGGGCTGCGCCCTGGGCTTTCGAGTCGGGCCCCGATGGGGCCGAGGAGAGAAAACCTGCGTAGAATCGCGGCCAGACATCCGAAGTCTCGGAAGACTTCGGAAGTCTTTGCAGTGTGGTTGTGAGGGTTCTGACTCTCAACCCTCATCGCTCCCTCCCAATGAAAAACCCCGGCCAATTTGACCGGGGGGGATTTCATTCACGGGCCGCAACGCGGGCCGCAACACAGCCTAGCAGCGGCATTACTCCGCAGCGGCGGGAGCCGCTTCGGCCTCAGCGGGGGCTTCGGCGACAGGCTCGGCCTTGACACGTTCCTTGGGGGCGGTGATGGGGGCGGGAGCCTTCGCTTCGCCCCAGCGGTTGTTTTCGAACTTGTCCATCAGGACCGCGACCTTTTCACTCGGCTGAGCGCCCACCGACATCCAGTACTTGATGCGGTCGAGTTTCATGGTGACGCGCTTCGACTTGTCCTTGACCATGGGGTCATAGGTGCCGACTTCTTCGATGGCTTCGGCGTCTCGCGCCTTGCGCTGATCGATGATACAGATGCGGTAAAAGGGGCGATGGGTCCGCCCCATGCGCTTCATCCGAATTCGAACTGTCACTCGTATCTCCCGACGGTGGCCTCAACTGGAGGCCCCCAACTCTTGACCAACCTCAACCCCAATCAACCCCAGCACTCAACGCTTCTTGTTGCGTTTTCGAGCGTCTTTGGCCTGCTTGCGGTCCTTCTTTTTCAGATCTCGAACTTCGTCCCGTTTGACCGGGCCCCGCACGGATCGCTGCTTCTCAACGGGCATTCCCACTCCCGGACGGAGTAGCGACTGCACGTCACCCATGGCTCGCATCTTGTCCACCATCGACAAGCCTGCCATTTGTTTCATCATCCCCGCCATCGATTTGAACTGTTTGAGCAGTTCACTGATCTCAACCGGGTCCGTGCCACTCCCGGAGGCGATCCGGTTACGGCGCGAGCGGTCAATTTTGTCAGGATTTCTGCGTTCGTCAAGCGTCATCGACCGAATCATCGCCTCGACACGCTTCAAATCCTTATCCGGGTCCATCCCGTCGAACTGATCCAGGGCCGATGCGATCTGGCTCATCCCCGGAATCATCTTGAGCAGGCTCTTCATCGAACCCAGCTTTTTCATCTGCTGCATCGACGCCAGGAAGTCATCCAGCGTGAACTTCCCCTTGAGCATTCGCTCCTGCTGCTGCTCGATCTCATTCGCATCCAGTTTATCCTGGGCCAGTTCCAGGAGCGTCGCCACATCCCCTTGTCCCAGAATACGTTGG
>JANOKO010001251.1:0-1176 GCA_031419335.1 Planctomycetota bacterium | reverse complement strand
TCACCCAGACGCTCAAAGCAGCGTCTGGGCCACCCCGCCACAGCACACAACATTCAGCGTTCTCAGGACATGCTTCGCCAGATGCAACGAATTGGAATTCCAGACACCGTTGCAAATCGTGCAGGAATGAATCAATACTTCAACTCAGTCCTGAACAGCGGCCCAGGAATCATGCAAGACAACGGTCGCATTGCACGAGAATCCTTGTTGATGGGTCCAAATGGTGCCGTAAAAGTGCGAAGTGTCTGGGAGGGGGCTAAGCTCATCACGTTCGAGCTATACGGGAACGGCGACCGATTTACTCATGGAGGTAACTAGCGTGATAGTCTCATTTGGTCTGCACGGCGTTTCGTTCAAGCAGCATCATTCATATGATGCCCTTGTCGATTATCTCGCGGAAAGCGATCAACCAATGTGGATTGGGGAAGATGCAGAGATTTATGCATCGTTTTGGTCTGCTCATATCAAACATGAATTCAACACTGCTGAAAAGAGGATTGGTATTATTCTCGATCAAGAGGTTTCGATTCCAAGAGTTGTTGTTTCTCCTTGCGGCGACTATATCGCGTTCGGATACAATCGTAATGTGGCGTTTTTGGGTGGAGTTGCTATGAGACTAGTCGAGGTTCGACTCAACTCGGTATTCTATTGCTTCTTCTCATGCGGTGATCGTGTCATTGCAATTCATGAGCTGGGATGCGATGGATTTGATGTCGCCAATTGCTGTCGTTGTTGGCAAGTGACATCAGGAATCGTTGAGACCACGACTTTCAATGATGGCGTTCTGTTTATCCAATCTGATGATGGGATTACGCAATCTGTAAATATATACACCGGCGAGGTGGCCCGGACGCTGTCTTGATTGGAATCTCGGGCGGGGTGGCCCAGACATCGCTTTGGATGTCTGGGTTGCAGAGCAACAAGAGGCATGGGTGGGGTGGCGATGGGTCTCGGATCGTTGGTTTACCGAGTGTCGGACGGTGGGGATTCCAATCCGGTGGGTGTACTGATGCGACGCAGCCCGTGCGTACCTCTTGTTCCTGCGTCACCCAGACGCTCAAAGCAGCGTCTGGGCCACCCCGCCATGCAAGAACCTGGTTCGGGGTGGCTATGGCGAGGACAACCGCCCACTGGAGGACGGCAGGGCAACTGGTTCAATGCAACCACTGGTGAAAG
>JANOKO010001250.1:0-3641 GCA_031419335.1 Planctomycetota bacterium | reverse complement strand
CACAGCCCCACTGATCTGGGTGTTTTTTCTGATGACTGGGGCCGCTCAGAACGTACTCCGCATCCGCGAACCGCTGACCCCACGCCCCTTCCGCACTCCGTTCTACCCGCTGTCTCCGCTGCTGTTCATGGCGACCAGCGGGTATATGCTGTACTGCAGCGTGATGTATGTGAAGTGGCTGGCCATGCTGAGTTTTCTGCCCATCGTACCGGGATTGATCGCGTGGCTCATGGAGCGGACGATGACCCGACGAGTGGATCCGTAAGCCCACTATGTTCGATGCGATCATGATGAATCCAGAGAGAGTCTGCAGGGGACTCGCCTCCCCGAACATTCCATTGAAAACGGGGCATGGTCATCCTGCCCAGGGGTGAGACTCAAGGAATCACGGGCTGGAAGCCCGTGCCACAGACTTTTTCGAGGGCTGGTAAATCTCCCCACTCTTTCCAGGTCTTCCCAGTTTACGGGACCGGTCCAACCGTTGGAGAAGTTGCGATCCGTGCTTTCCTTAAATCGCATTCCCTCGACATCTCCGGCCTCAATGTCGATCTCAACAGAGAGCGAGCCGACCGAGATCGCTCAATTGGCAGAGTCGATCGGCGACTGATCGGCAGAAATTGCGTGCCTCTGTGTTCGAAAAACCGAGGCAAGAATGGGGGCGAGAACATGCTGCGGCGAACCTTGCAGGTTGTGGCTCTGTGCTGCGGAGCCTTGGGATTGTCCATTCCGGCTCAGGCCCAGTTCCGGTTCTCCACCGAGGCCCTGTTCCTGGATCGGGACAACTCCGGCAGCCAAGCGTTACTCACTGGCCCAAACGCGATCTCCAGCGGGGGAAACTCCGATATCCAAACCGGATATCGATTCATACTGGGCGGATCCTACGATGCCTACGACTTGGAGTTCATCGGATCCCAGATTGACGACTGGACTTTCGTCTCATCGGGGACTCTGACTGACCCCTTGGTCTTCGACGACACCGCCGTGAATCCGGTCGTGGTCGCAGCTCCTCCGGCGAATACACTGGCCTTTACCAACTCGCTGTTCACAGCGGCCACGACGGCTGGGGTGGAAGACCTGGAGAGTGAACGTTTGCAGGCGGGAGCGACGTTTGTGGTGAATGGCTCCTCCAAGTTCCAGGACTACCAGATCAACATCGGGACGAACCCCACGCGCCACCATTGGCGATTTGGAATGGGTTGGCGGCAGATGCGATTGAACGAGAACAGCGGGGTCCGGATCACGGGGATTTTTGACGCACTCGACACGGATGATGCTGCGGTCGCAGGGGATCCCACAGACGATCTCAACAATGCTCTGGCACACACATCGATCACGGGAGCGGGGTACACCCTGCGTTCCGGCATAGGCAATGGATACGATGCTTTTGATGTGGTGGGAGTGGCCCCGGACACTCTGCGGCTCTATTACACTTCGGGAGCCGAAAACATACTCAATGGAGTCCAGGTGAGCGGCGGATATCAATTTTTTCCCGAAAGCGTAGTCACCCTGGAAGTGCTCGGTCGTGCCGGACTCTTCCACAACTACACACAGGGCCGCGTGGGGGAATACCTGATTGGCAGCGTGAACGATAATTCCTCGTATCAGCGATTATTTTACGACAGCCGTAGCGGAGTCGCCGTCGGTGGTTCTCTGGGAGCGAAGGCCGCTGTGCCCGTGACGGATTACATTTCCTTGACTGCGGGGCATGAGGCCCTGTATGTGGCGAACGTCGCACTCGCTCCCGCCCAGTTGGGGGGATTGTCCAACAATCCGCTGGGTAACCGACAATATCGTGTCCGTAATCACGATCACCTGATCCTGCACGGATTGACCCTGGGAATGCTGGTGACTTGGTAACTTAGGAGCTGTCCATCGAGATCTCTCTGGACTTCCCCGCGTTTTATGGGCGAGGGTAATGGGGTGTACCTTGTCCCGTGTGAAGTTCGAAGCATGTCTGGGAAGTCCAAGAAGTCCGTCACTACGAACAGAGTCGACTCCCACTCCTCACGCCCAAGCTCCCCTTCCCCTGGTCAACTGAAAAAGGTCAACGCCACACTCCAGATTCCGTTCAACCTTCATTTCGTCCTGGTATGCCATTGGATCATCACGCGGCTTTCGCGGCGGCGAGGATTTCTCCGTTTTCGCCCACTTGATCAAAACGAACAGCCATGCGTTTCGAGACGCCCGCCTGTTCCATCGTCACGCCGTACAGCACATCGGCTGCGGCCATGGTCGGCTTGCGGTGTGTGATGACGACAAACTGGGTCAACTTCGCAAACTCTTTGACGACGTTGACGTAGCGACCCACGTTCGCGTCATCCAGCGCGGCATCCACTTCGTCCAGGATGCAGTACGGGCTCGGTTTACTCCGGAACATCGCGAAGAGCAGCCCCACGGCTGTCATGGTTTTCTCGCCGCCACTCAGCAGTGTCAGGCTGCGGAGCTCCTTGCCGGGTGGCCGTGCCACGATATCAATCCCGCATTCGAGCACATCGTCAGGGTTTTCCAGGATGATGTTCCCATCGCCGCCACCGAACATTTTGCGAAACAGAATCTGGAAATTCAGGCGGATGGATTCGAACGTCTCCAGAAACAACCGTTTGCTCTCCATGTTGATGCGGCGAATGATGTCTTCGAGCGCGGACTTGGCCTCTTGTAAATCTTTGAGTTGAGCGCTGAGATCCTGGAAGCGGGTCTCGATCTCTTCCAGATTGGCCAGCGCATCCGTGTTCACATGTCCCATCATCTTCAGGCGTCGTCGAAGCCGGTCGACTGCAGCTTCCAGCTCGGGTCGGATGTCTTCATATCGAATCTCTTGGGCCACGGTCTGTGCGAACGAGACGGGGGGAATCGTGTCCCCTGCGGCAGGCAAGACTTCCCCCACAGCGGGTTGAGTCGTTTCCCCATACCGTTCGCGGCAATGGTCTCCAAAGGCCGACACGCCACTGGTCATCAAGTCGTCAAGAGAGAGTTGGTACTCCTCTTCGATTCTGTGGGCCAGCGTCGACTGTTGCTGTACGATCTCCCGTATCTTCAACTGCGTGGCGTGTGCGGTTTCCACCGCACTCCGACGACGACGATGCAGTTCCTCCAGTTCGCGAGACCGCTGTGACCGCTCCTTCCGAAAGAGATCGCGCTCACGGTTGGCGGCTCGGAGTTCGGCTGTAATCTGCTCCTGGATGAGCGTCCGATCCGCCACCACAGCCTGGGTGCGGAGCATCAGGAGTGTCGACTCCTGCTCGGCTTGCAACAAACTCAAATAGCGTTCCTGGGACTCCGCTTCCTGATCGACTCGCTGCACCTGATCAACCTGCAAACGAGTTTGCGTCTCGCGCAGACTGCGGAGACGCTCTTCATGCTTGGCCAATTCCAGCTGTTCCGATCGAACGAGCCGCTGGACTTCATTGAGCAGCGTCTCGATTTCAGCAATCTCGGCCTCCTGGACGTGTACGACATGTGTGAGTTCCGCAGTCTCGCGAAGTTCGGCTTCTTGTCGGGTCCGTTCCGATTGGAGATCTGATTCGAGCGAACGGGCACGCTCCTCCTGTTCGATCGCCAATCGTTCTCTCTCCCGCAGGGATTCTTCCATCTTGCGCGCACCGAGCAACAGCACCGCACCGAGCGCGATCCAGCCGCCCATG
>JANOKO010001249.1:0-7437 GCA_031419335.1 Planctomycetota bacterium | reverse complement strand
CCCGCGACCGAAGTGGTGCATCCAGACTCGGTTGACCAGCACTCGCCCGACAAGGGGGTGATTTCCGCGAGTGAGTGAACGGGCGAAATTCAAGCGGCGACCACTGGTCGGGACGGCTGCATCTTTCGCGGGGACTGGCTGAACGCGGTCACCGAGGACGCTGAGTTCTCCCGGTTCGACAGCCTCTCGGGGTTGATTCATGTCGCCTCGGAAGAAGACATGTGTCGTCGGAACCTGCCCGACGACTTCGGTCAAGCAGGCCACGAAACTCAGTGGAGGCCGCTTGGAATTCGCCACAGTCAGCAGGTCTTCGTATTTCTTGTTGTGCTCATTGATCCGTTGCGGCTCGTAGAGAATCGCACTGCCGCCATCGACGTTGAGACTCGGGAATTCCTTGAGGAGTTGCTGGTCAAGCGGTGTCCGCTTGTCGGGTGGAGTATTTCGAGCCCAGGCCGCTGCTCCCTGCCACTCGGGGTCGAGTTTGGCGAGTTCTTTTTCGAAGATGCTCTCCACGATCTCCTTGAGCGCCGCACTGCGCTGGCCGTTGATCTCGCCGACCTCTGTGTCGGCCTCGGTGTTCTTCGCGGACTCTTCCGGCTGCCACAGGTTCACTAGCCGCGCCCCAGGGGGACGCCAGTTCTTCCAGTCGAGGGCGGGCTCGAAGATCGCCCGCATCCGATAGTAGTCGACCTGGGAAATCGGGTCGTAGCGGTGGTTGTGGCACTGAGCACATCCGACCGTCAGCCCCAACAGCGAGCTCGACACGATCTTGACAGTGTCGGCGACGACATCGTTCCGCGCTACGTTTGCATCGGGCACCGCCCCGCCCGTCCCATCAGGAGCCATTCGCAGGAAACCGGTGGCTGCCAACAGGTCGGCCTGCTCCGCCGTCAGCTTTTCATACGGCGGAGTGAGCAGTTCGTCCCCGGCCAATTGCTCGGTGATGAACCGGTCGAATGGCTTATCTTCGTTCATGGCCCGCACGACATAGTCGCGATACCGCCAGGCCCACGGACGGACCGCATCCTCTTCCGTGTACCCATCGCTGTCGGCGTACCCGGCTGGGTCGAGCCAGTGACGGCCCCACCGCTCGCCGTAGCGGCTCGATGCAAGGAGCCGATCGACGAGGTCTTCGTAAGCCGTAGGACTGGGATCGTGCTCGAAGGCCGCGACCTCTTCCGGAGCAGGGGGCAGCCCCAGTAAATCAAACGACAACCGCCGAATGAGTACGCGGCGGTCAGCCTCTGGTGAGAACGCCAATCCGATGGCCTCCAACTCTTTCAACAAGAAGGCGTCAATCGCAGTCCGCACCGCATCGCGATTGACGACCATTGGAGCTGTGGGCCGCTGGACAGGAACGAAGGCCCAGAAGTTTCGCTCCTCAGCGGTCCACTGCGATTTTTGATCAAGCGTGTCCGGCTCAGGTCGAGTGGTGAGAGCCCCTTGGGCAATCCAGGCCTTGAGCTTTGCCACCTGGTCCGCCGGAACCCTCTTCTCGGTCGGCGGCATTTCGCCCTTTTCAATGCGCTGGATCAGCAAACTGGCTGCTGGGTTATTGGCCACCAACACGGGGCCGGACTCGCCTCCGGTCTGCATGAAACGGACAAGTCGCAGGTCGAGTTTCCCTTCGACTTGTTCTTCCTCCCCGTGACAATGCCAACAGTGCTGCTTGAGAATCGGTCGGATGTCCGACTCGAACCGCAATGGGACATCGTCCGCCCGCACTCGTCCGACTGGAGCGAGCCAGACACAGAACAAGCACACGCGGATCCAGCAGAAGTGGCGAAACATCACGCAGCCAATCGATGGAACGGATCAGGCAGGACAACCCATAAGCCAGCATTGATTATCACGTGAATTCCCACTCATAGCAACGGGGAATGTCATCGCAGGGTGCCATGACCGGGGCTCTCACGGTGGAACTGTACTTGGACATCGAACAGACACGGCATAGACTGTTCTTCTCCCCAGCACTCCCTGGACTCACCAGTTCCGGAAAGCGGATCGTCCATGTTGAAACAGCGCATCAGTCGGCCTCAAGCCTCGGAAGGAACTCCTCTTCCGACAGAATCGGCTGCCATTGACATGGCCCGTTCGGCCCAGATGTTGGACGAAATGCGGGAAACGATCGATAAGCTGGAGCGAGATCAAGCTGTCGCGGGCGATATCCGCATCCTGTCGCGTGCGATGAAGGAATTGCGGTACGCCTTCAAGGTGTTCACTCCCTATCGCCGGATGCGGAAGGTCACGGTTTTCGGCTCGGCGCGAATGCCTCCCAGCCACCCCTCCTATCAGCAAGCCGTCGAGTTCGGACGCGAGATGGCGGAAGCGGGCTGGTATGTCGTCACCGGAGCCGGGGGCGGCATTATGGAAGCCGCCCATGTCGGGGCCGGTCGCGAGAAATCGATGGGCCTCAATATCATGCTGCCCTTCGAACAGGAGGCCAACCGCATTATCAACGATGACAAGAAGTTGGTGCATCTCAAATATTTCTTCACGCGTAAACTTCTCTTCGTCAAAGAGGTGCATGCCGTGGTACTGTTCCCCGGGGGATTCGGGACTCTGGATGAACTCTTCGAAACCATCACACTCATTCAAACTGGTAAGCGAGATTTGATGCCCATCGTGGCTGTCGATGCTCCTGGGGACAGCTACTTTTCCGATCTGATCGCCTACATGCAGAAGCATTTGCATACCTCGAAACTGATTTCTCCGGATGACCTGTCATTGTTGAAGGTGACCAGCAACGTCGCCGAGGCGTTTGATGAAGTGATCGGCTTTTACACCGTGTACAACAGCATGCGCTATGTGAAAGAGAAGCTGTATCTTCGGCTGCATGAGGCACCAACTCCCGAGTTTCTCACGCGGCTGAACACTGAGTTTCAAGACATCATCGTCGATGGGCAGATCGAGTTGGTGCCTGCCCATCCGTTTGAAGCCGACGAACCTCATCTCGCTCATTTGCCTCGGGTCGCCTTTCAGTTCAATCGGCGAGCATTCGCGAGGCTGAGGCAGATGGTCGATTTGATCAATGATGAACTCTCCAATGTGTGTTCAGTCGATGGAGAAGACTGCATTCGTTGTCAGGTTTGAGTGCGGAGCCAAGCTGAGTCTGGGCCAGGTGTCGCGGGAGGAGTGGCTGTCATGCCCGTTGTTCGACTGCTGGTGATCGCCCGAGACATTTTTCCCTTGCTGGAGCAAACCCGCCAGCGGATCGTCTGTGCGGAGAGTTGCACGGCGGGATTGGTGTCTGCGGCGCTAGCGGGGATTCCGGGAGCATCGCACTGGCTGTGCGGGTCGGCGGTGGTCTACCGGAATGCCACGAAGACAACTTGGGTCGGCGTCCCGGAAGAAGTGCTGGACGATCCTGCACGCGGTGATGTTTCCGAGGAGACCGCGATCCGCATGGCCGTGGGAGTACTCGCCATCACACCGGAAGCGTCGGTCGCGGTCTCGGTGACCGGGCATCTGGGTCCGGAGGCTCCCGTGGGCCTGGATGGGGTGGTCTATCTCGGCTGGGCTGAGCGGCCGCTTACAGCATCGCAACCGGTAATCACCCGCTGTCAGCGTGTCGAATTACAGAACCCGGCACCGCTTCATCGCGATGATCTGAAGAGGCGTGTCGCCCGTCAAAGCGAAGCCGCAGAGAACGCGCTACGCATGGTCCGAGACGCTCTGCAAGTGTCCGTCCACTCGGCTCCCGCCCGCTAGAACTGCCAGTGCAGTCCGACGTTGATACCCTGCATCCAGAAATCATGTCGTCTCTGGGCCAGCCCGATCCGCGGGGGATCGGTCAGAGTCGATGACGAATCCCACACGATATTCTGGTCGGAGTACGACATGCTGGCCATCGCCATAAACTGATAACCCACCGTGAAGTTGAGATTTTCGGCGAGTCGAACTCTGGCCGAGGTGCCGAGCTCAATCACAGGGGAGAACCGGGTGAGAGTGTCTTTAATGCCTCTGTCCGCTTCGAGGGGGAGACCGGTCAGTGGGTCGAAGACCGGATTAAAGATCTGCTCGGTGCGGACTCGATTCGACATCCGATTGATCCCAAAAGTGAACTTTGGTTCAAAGCCCAGCGTGACCCACTTGCTGCGGGCTTCCATCCGCAGACCAAGTTCCGGTCCGAAGATATTGTTGTTCGATCGAGACTCGATCAGGTGGGATGTTCCCGTGGCCGAGTCATCCCCACGAATCAGCAACTCATTGGCGTAGTGGATATAGTTGAATCCGATCAACGGCGCGATCTCGAGACCCTGGTTGGGGGTCACTGCTCCAAACACCAGCTTGGCGTCCGTTCCCTGAAGGAAGGACCGTACGTTCACGTCCATGCCTTGATCGAACAGGATGTAGTCGATGTCTGATGGTAAGCCGTCGCGAGTCAAGGGAATGGCGGGGATCACCGTGAATCCGAGAACCGAATTCACATCCACAAAGACGGGAAACCGCAGTCGGCTTTCCGACTCCCCCATCGCAAAACCACTGGCTTCAAAGGTAAACAATTGAGTCGGGATCCCCAGGCTCAAGCGGAGGCCGTTCACGCTCTGGTTGTTGGCGTCGGCCAAGGTCGCCAACCCGCCCTCTTGAAACACGCGGACTCCCCCAATGCGATCAATCGCGGGAAAGAAGGCCGTCGGATCGAATAACGCGGGAGGCACAACGAGGGGCGTCGCACCCAGGAAACCTGAACTCGGATCACGGTAATTCAGCCACAGATACTCCGTCCGAAACCATGTGCGAGAGAGCGTCTCGCGGAGCCCCAGATCCGTCGCGGAATCCAGATCGTAGTAGGAACTTCGCGATGCGGGCAGCAACTGTTCGTACAATGTCGGCTGATGTTGATCGATGGCGGGACCGGGATGTCCGGCGTATGGACCGCCCGGTGGCATCCCGTAGAAAGCCGGTCCCGGTGCTCCCATTGGCCCCGGCCCTTGGGCCGAAACAGAGGGAATCCAGGCCAGCCAAGCGATCAATAGGCTGAGAGCGAGCCGCCGAGGCATCGTTGCCATTCCTTCCAAGGAGGGCTGCGGTGTGCTCCCGTGTCTGGAGTGACCAGACAACAGGATCCCAGCGCCGCTGCGCCGGGAAGCGCCGTCATCCTTGTATCGGTTAGGTAAAACGATTCACTTGGAACAAAAAGTCGGGTTAGGCAAAGATTGTCGGTTGTATGGAGCCTATTGCTGGAACTATCGGTAGTATGGGATGTTTGCGTCGACAATACCCCATTTCCAACCCAGTCGACCCCATCGCCGCTGCTTGCGAAATCTACTCCAACCGCTCCGTCGCATGATCCTGTAACTCCTCCATCGAAACAAACTCCAGCGTCGACATATGAGTGGCTTCGAGGACCACTGGCGGAGCGACGCCAGCTTCCAGGGCCTCTTTCCACCGCGCCACGCACAGACACCAACGATCACCGGGCATCAGTCCGGGAAATTCGTATTCGTCGATGGGTGTCGACAGATCGTTTCCTTGCACTCGGGAGTATTCCAGGAACTCCTCCGTCATTTCCGCGCAGACCACGTGGAGGCCCATGTCAGAGGCCCCGGTCTCGCAGCATCCGTTCCGGAAGAATCCCGTCATCGGTGAGACGCTGCACACTTCCAAAGTCGTTCCCAGCACATTTTTTCCAGCAGGCACAGTCTTGCTCCTTGTCAGTCGGTCAGTTCACACAGCATACCAGACAGGACACACTTTCATTTCAACGGCGAGGTATTGCCCTGATGAAATCTGTGGGAGACGGGAATTCAGGTGTCGTCTGAGGTGTCGCGGGCCATTGCTCGACCCAGTCACTCCAGGCGATGTCCTTCTCGCGAAACAGCAGTTGGTTGCGATCGACTGAAAGCCAGTTCGCTGTGGCGGGACCGTGGCGGGTTACCGGGTGGATCGAGTGTCTATCGGTAGAGAGTGGGTACAGTACTGCCTCCCCGTGCTCCGGGATCAGGCGGAGCGCTGTGTGTTCCAGTTCCAGCTGCGGCTCCGCTTCGCCGTGTTGTCCGACGGCTGCCAGCACTTGCTCTCGAACGAGGTCGATACCTGCCAGTTTATACAGACCCGTCAGCGCGACATTGAGCCGGTCCTGCGCTTCCGGGGGCAAGTCTGCCATCCATCCGGGGTCGACCAATCGCGCAGCGAGCCAACCTTGCAGATCCTCCCAACGTAGCACCGCAGGACGATCCGGAGCCAACGAACAGATCAACTCCAGGTCGAATCGATTTGTCGCTGGTTCCAAACGGCCCACAGAGACCCTTGCCCCCGGCAGCAATTGTGTTTCTGCGATCAACGCGCAGAACTCCCGCTCTACAAAGCGCCGTACCGCCACCACCACCGCGTCAATGTGGGCCAATTGCCGTGTCGAGCGATACCCGTGACCCGGATCGGATTCGAGACGCAGCGCACTGCGCAGCTTGGTGTAGAGCTTGGCCAGCGTCCCCGAGCGAAAACCGGGACGCAGCAGACCGGTGATCGACTCGCCATGGCTGCCGACTCGCACAGGTTGGATGCCCGTCGGGCGGTTGGCCACGTAGAGCTGCCAGTTCTCTTTGAGTTCCCAGACCAGGAATCCAATGACGCCGGGGGCCAGGATCACGATCGTGCTGGCGATGGCCAGGGCGGTCGATTCGGCCATGCGGGCCTCTCCGACCGAGCCGTGAATCAAGTCCCGCATATGAAACGTATACGGCAGCAGAATCTTGTGGGAGATGGTGACCACTGGGAAGTGCTTGATCGGGTTGATCTGCGGCTCGACGAGTAGCGTCATCACAAACCGGATCACATACGATACGACGGACCACACCGACCCGATCAGGATTTTCAGCAACACAAACCGGCTGGGGTCTCCCGCTCGGAACCGCAGCCATTCATCGACGGTGTACAGCGTCTGTTCGATCCACTGCATCGCATCGTGAAACAGGTCCATCACCCAGTGATAGATCACCGCGAAGATGCGGAACCGCAATTCGTGCCACGCGCGCACACATATGTCCAGCACCCGTTCCTCGACCGATCGACCGGCGGGAGAGTTGAGAAACAGGTTCAAGACCAGAAAACTGTCGAGCCAGTTTCGCGAGCTGAGAGAGTGCTGGAGCAACAAGCGAAACGCCCCCACGATGATCAGCGTGACCCCCAGCGGTCGGAGGCCATACGCCTTGAAAATCGCAAACCCTCGGCTGTCGAGAATGCGATGCACGAGCGGCGAGTCGATCACGGAGACCGGCAATTCATACACCAGCCAGCGCGAAGCGGCCCACAGCCGCGTGAAATACTTCACGAGACGACGGCGGAACTTGGGCCGGTCTAGCAGTATCCAGAGCAAGATGCCCAGGGTGAACCACGCCGCATAGAACGAGGGATGAAGTGTTTTCGCGATTTCTATCTCAGCGTCTTGCGCGGTGTGGCTGGTTCCCTTCTTCAGTGCTCCGACCGCCGCTTCGC
>JANOKO010001248.1:0-2318 GCA_031419335.1 Planctomycetota bacterium | reverse complement strand
CTGGGAGAGGGGCTGGGGGTGAGGGTGCTTCGCCCCGTGGCTCCGGCATCCGCATCACCATGTCGGCCACGCGGTCAGCTTCTTGTTCGTACTTGTCGCCGGGAGTGTTGACCGTCAGTTTGGGCTGAACAGTAGTCTTCTTCGTTTTTGGGCAACCTTGCGGAGGTTTCCATGCTTTCGTAGGTGCCTTTCCTGAGATGTCGATCTTGGTCTTTCCCTCTTTCACTCCTCTGTTGATGAGCTTGGCAAATGCCTCCGCAGTGGCTCCTTTTCCAACTCGCATGCACCCATGAGAGCGAGGCGTTCCGTCTGCGGTTTGACTGTTATGAATACCAATCCCACGTGTCCCGATACCCACAAACCACGCCATTTCATCACCCTTACTGTTTTTGGTCGAGGCATTGCCGAGACCACTTGCAGTGAAAGGTCCAGTCGGGGTGCAGTTTTTCTCCGTTTGTTTGGCGCACGGGTCGCCTTTGGTACAAGGACGACCGCGACCGCTGGAAATCACATGAGTTGTCGGTTTTCGTCCGTCGCTCCAACTCAATGTGAGGTTTTGTCCTGATAAATCGACATCGATTTGAGTGATCCAGGGTTTCTTCTTCCCTGTTTGATTCTGTCCTGCTGCCTGTGCCTCGCCGACTAGCAAATCGCTTGCCGCCCCCAATACATCACCCAAAACTTCCATTACATCATCAAGCACTCCTCCTCCTTCGCTGAGACCAATTACCTCCTCGTCTCCATCTGACGCATCGTCCTCCATGACCTCTAGCTCGTCAAAGTCACCTTCTGAATCGCCCTTCGCGACCTCTCGCATCACAATCCTACCCGAATCTGAATTGACACCGTGCCGCAGCTCCGGCATCCGCATCACCATATCAGCCACGCGGTCAGCTTCTTGTTCGTACTTGTCGCCGGGGGTGTTGACCGTCAGCTTCGCCTGCAACAGCGGAACCGAGCGCCCCCCAACCCCCATGAGCGGCCCAACGCTCGCCGCCGGTTCCGCCCACCGCTGCACTGCTGCCCCCAACACACTCGACGGAGTCACCCACACAGCTCTCGGGGCCGGTGGTGTCCAGGTTGATTGTGAGGTTCTCGGTGGCATCAGCAGACTTCATTCAGTTCATCGAACAATCTTGACCTCTTGTGCCTTCGTCACCCAGACATCCAAAGCGATGTCTGGGCCACCCCGCCAAGTTGCAATTAGTCACTCCCGAAGGTTGTGTCCTTTTTTGTTTTCAATATCCACTCTTGCATCGCTAAACCCATCGTAGGCAAAAGGCTCTGAGATATTCGTCTCTCCAATTATCCCACCATTCGCGGCAAGGCTCCATATACGCACTTTTTGTTTTCCGACTGCATCTGTTGCGGCATCCTTGGCTGGTTTAGGAGCAACTGACTGATGTACTGCTTCAAGAATAGATATTGCCTGGATTGCCGTTACTCCTGATTCTTTCGGTGCATATGCCGGAAGCGCGAACGTTATTCCCGTCCGACTCCGTGATGTTCCCCATTGAACTTGAAATCGCATTCGGTTGAATTCTCTTCGCGTCCTTTTATCGGAATTTGGAACGGGAATCACATCCGTCGTTGTTCTTGTCTGCGTTGACTTCGACGTCTGACCTTTCGGTGACAAAGTCAATTCCGTGCTAAGTCTTCCTAACGTTTCAGACGCTTCCCTTAAACCTTCCCTAAGATCTTTGTCACTAATGTCTTTAGATGTCTCATTTAGCAAGAGAACACTCAATCCGAACAGTCCGAGAGCAATCAATCCGGTAACAGGCGTGAACTTTGGCATAGACTCTGCGCCAATCAACGCCACTGACCCCAACGTCAATGGCATTCCAGCGGATTCAGTCTGAGGCTGTTCTGCCCTCTTGAGTGATTCGACACGCCGCCTTACCGTATCTACTGTTTTGTTGACTGCAGATATTTCCGCCGGCGAGGCGCGTAGTTGGAAATACTCATGCTCAATAACAAGAGTCAATGCTTCAGTTGCATCAAGCAGCCGTTCGGCCTGCCCTTCCGTGGTCAGGCCAGATACGGTTGCGAGTCTGGCCTGTTCTGCGAAGACCGAAAGTAGGCGTTCGTAGTCGATTCGTACTGGATCGTCAGAAAACGACTGGTTTGGTGCTTCTGCGTCTGTGCTGTTGGAATCTGGAGCGAACTGTCGCTGAATCCGTGAGGTGGTGGTTGCATCTTGCTGAAGCACATGTGTAAGTTCATGTGCTAGGAGGTGCTGATCGGCTTTCGGGTGTTCGCCATTTCCAAATACGATATGCTCTCCGACTGTGTAGGCGCGAGCGGAAACAGCTTGG
>JANOKO010001247.1:0-2050 GCA_031419335.1 Planctomycetota bacterium | reverse complement strand
GACCACACTCAACACGATCCCCAATACGAGACACAACAGCAGCACCCAGACCCAGCGTGGCCAGCGCAGCGGTGGACGTTGAATGGTGAATTTCGTCTGGGCCGACAATTCAATGCGGTCGCCAATTTTGGGGAGTGTCGTTTTGCGGCTCTCTCCATTCGTGATGAGCGGCACACCTCCCACACTGGTCATGATCCACTTCTGACCATCAAACTCCAGCCGGCAGTGGTGCAGCGCCAAATCCGGATCATCAAACTGGACTGGGCAATCCGAGGAACGCCCGATCAACGTCTCGGAGTGGCGAATGAGCAACTGGTCCCCCTGGTCGAAGACAAGCAGCAGTCGGTGCTCTGCGGGAACGGAGGGTCGGCGTGGCGGACGCGGTCGAGGCGAACTGATCGGCGGCTCGCTTTCCGGTGAAATCGAAGGGGCCAGTTTGCGATCAGGACGCGCGGGGGCCACGATCGTGGGTCCGCTATTGACGGCCGTTGCCATCTGAGCTGCTGACGAGCGGCGGGTGGGCATCGAGCCAGCCAGGGATGTCGGGATGCCGCGCTGCTTGGCCTTCTCACGACGCGCGCCCACAATTTCGGCGAACTGGAAGGGGATGGGCTTTCGACCGGCAAACGGAGCCAAGCCTGCTGCGACTTCTAACATG
Organism: Planctomycetota bacterium; assembly: GCA_031419335.1. Lineage (GTDB taxonomy): Bacteria > Planctomycetota > Planctomycetia > Planctomycetales > Planctomycetaceae > TH-plancto1. The sequence goes on along the minus strand of JANOKO010001247.1, from coordinate 1,392 downwards.
GTTGCCGGTCGATCCGCTGCGGACTTCGACATCATGCGAAAGACTAAATCGCTAAGTGCTTTCGGCAGACTGGGGACCAACTGGGTCAGTACGGGGACCGGATGTTTCTTGTGTGCGTCCAATACGGCAGCCGCAGTCGGTTGGGGATACGGCCTCCGCGAAGCCAGAATCGCGAACAGCGTACAGCCCAGGCTGTAGATGTCGGCCCGGGCGTCAACATGCAAACTGTCGACGGCTTGCTCGGGGGCCATGTAATCGAATGTCCCCAGGCAGTCGTGGCCGAAGATCATCGACAGCGAAAACTCTTCGTCATAGGACAAGCGATCTGCCAAGGTGAGGCCGAAGTCGACGACTTTGACGCGCCCCTCGCGATCGATCAGGATGTTGTCCGGCTTGATGTCCCGGTGGACCATCCCCAGCGTATGGATCTCGTGGACTCCCAAAGCCGCCTGGGAAATCATGTCGCACGCAGCTCCAGAAGGCAGCTTGCCTGCAAGAGCAACCAGCTCCTGGAGTGTGATCCCCTCGAACAGTTCCAGTGACACAAAGTCGGTTTGGCCGAAGACCTCTTCCGTCGTGCCGGAGTCGTATGTCTCGATCAGATTGGAGTGCGTGAACTGTTTGCCCGCTTTGGCTTCGAGGCGAAATCTCGCTCGCATTCCGGCATCTTGCCGAAACCGGTCGGACAGGATCTTGAGGGCCACCGTCTGCCCGGACTCCAGATTGATCGCTCGAAACACGGTCCCCATTCCGCCCCAACCCAGTGGCTCCTGGATGGCGAATCCCGCGATCTTCAGCCGACGGTGGTTGCCGCGAAGCAGTTCGTCGGCTTGAAATGAGGTGAGGAGGTTCCGCTCGACGAGAGCCAGGGCCAGAGTCTCCGGCGCGACAGCCGGGTTGGCTCGACGCAGAATCTCCGCCATCCGCTCTTCAGGCAGCAATTCGCTGCGCCGGAGAGACTCCACGAACAGTGAGTCTTCCAATGTCGGCATACGACTTCCATTCGGACTATGGACCGCGCAGGGATGTGAAAAGCTGCGCTGTCCCCCAGTCCAATTGTAATATAGGTTCGATTTGACGGAATTGCACTGAAATTCTGTGCGGGTCGGGAGACTGTTGTGGGGGCAGAGTGGCGAAGAATGACCGGTCGGGCATAGATCGAATCAGCAACTGGAACGAGCGGCTCCCATTGCGTCAGAGCCCTTTTTGAATTGGTCTTCAGGACATCGTGAACCTCTCCCCTCTCTTTTTTCTGTCTCCTCGTGCCCCCGCGGCTGCTGCCGTCTTTGCCCCCGCTTCTCGCACTCCCGCCGCCCTCACCCCCACCACGTCCCGCTCCTACGCGCTCCGCTCGCAGAAGGGAGCGCCCGAGTTTGAGCAGGCCAAGAAGGC
>JANOKO010001246.1:0-1814 GCA_031419335.1 Planctomycetota bacterium | reverse complement strand
ATCAACGCCGAGGACACCGAGAACGGGTTCCGCGGCTGCCCCGGCACGATCACCAAGTTCCGACCGCCGGGCGGGATGGGGGTGCGGTTCGACTCGCACGCCTATGAAGGCTACAAGATTTCGCCGTACTACGATTCGATGATCGGCAAGCTGATCATCCACCGTCCCAACCGCGAAGAGACGCTCAAGACGCTCCGTCGCGCCCTGGACGAGTTCGTCGTCGAAGGCATCAAGACCACCATCCCCCTCGCCCGCCGGATCATCGACCACCCGACGTTCATCAACGGCGAAGGGGACACGGGGTTCGTGGAACGGTCGATGTTTTAAGGGGCGGGAGTCGATGTCGCCAGTCAGATATGCGACATCCGGTCCAGAGCCACTTGTGCAAACCGGGCGACTGCGGGGTCGGCATCACTCGTGAGGATTTCGAGATCCTGGCGGGTCGACTCGGGGGCCAAGTCGGCCACGATCTCCATGGCTCTGCGCCGCAGGTCAGGACGTGCTTGTGACTCCGGAGAACGAACGAAGGCGATCAGCGGCAGCGTTCCCGTCGGCCCGAGGTTGCGAATTTGAGTGGAATCGAAAGCGATCATTTTTGTCATGCCGGCATTGGCGAGTAGCCCGTGAGCCAGTAAGCCCTGCAGCATCCCCTGCAAGTCGGGATCATTCGGGGGGCGAGTGTTCAACAGTGGCAGTTGCCAACTGGTGGCTTGGAGTCGGTCGTAGTAGCCGGTGAGTTCGTGATCGCCATTGGGAGAGCAAGCCATCGACTGGCCGGGAGGGATGGTCGACGCCTGATCCGCATGATCTGACATTTTTCAGAATTCTTGAAAACAGTGTCCACTGACAGTTGCAATTTCCGGCCAGTTGAGTAGGTTGCATACAGTCGTACGGTATGGGTTTTCAGGATGGGCTTCTGCCTATCTGACCTGCGTGTTGTAGCGGTTCAGTATGCCACAAGCACTTCAGGGCGTCATCTCAAACAACTGACTCTGTAGAATTGGAAATCAACCTTGCCAGAGGGGTCTACCAGTGAGTACCTCTCTTCAACAATCCTTGCAATTAAACACTCGAACAAAAATCGCGTGCGTTACTCTTTTTGGGTTAATGTTTGCGGCAGTTGCATACGAACTCCGAGCCCGGTATCCAGTGGCAAAGGTTTCCACGTTGCGAATCGAGATTGACTCCTCCGCCCCATCTCGCACCGAATCCTCGGATTTTACCATCAGTAACGCCGGAGCTGCAGCTCTAGATTTTCGAATCACAAAGTCATGCACATGCTCAAGCGTGACTCCGCCAGCTGGACAAATCAACCCAGGCGGATCGCAGATTGTCACCGTGACGCAACAATCTCCTTCCACTGTTGGAGGCGAGTCTTCGGCGTTACTTCAGGTCGAAACGAATGATGCTGCACACCGGTCCTTTACGATCAGGATCAATTCTCGAGTGCAATCCCCTTTCAATCTCTCCTCGACGAGTCTCGACTTCGGAGCGCTTTCAGCTTCAGTCGTTCCATCTCCGATTCTCTTCCGGGCCTCCTCCCCAAAGTTCCCAACACGAAAAATCGTTGTCGACTGCTCAAGCACAGACTTTATACTAGATCAGGTGGAGCAGGGATTCAATGTCTTACCCGCAACCGGCCATAAGCTCGGGAACAACCATGCCACTCTGACTGTCTACTTCGAAGACTCACCGGAACTGGCCGTGCGAGTTCCTATTCGATGCCGCTACGATAAACCTCTCTCGACATCTCCATGCACCTTGGAGTTTTCTCAGGATGACACTGGGGAACTGAAACCAGTGAATTTGCTTGT
>JANOKO010001245.1:0-1569 GCA_031419335.1 Planctomycetota bacterium | reverse complement strand
GCACCGCCCAGTTCGGCACAGATCGTGACAATCATCAGTCGCTACACGACTTTGCACAAACGTCAACAGTGTCCGCCAACCCGGTACATAATCTGAGGATTCTCTGGCCGACTCGCGTAGTACCTGCCCGCCATTTCCCGTTGTTCATCGTCTCGCTCGTGAGCGAGATCCTCTGCCGACCAGTCCAGCCGAAGCCAGCCCGGCCTACATCGTGGCTGCGATCCGAACACCGGGACTCTGAGTCCCGGCTACGGTCACACTTCGGATGTACTGTCCCTTGGAAGCGTTCGGCTTCAGCGAACGAATCAACTGAAGCATGGCCTCTACGTTTTCAGCCAACTGCTGGTCGGAAAACGACAGCTTTCCGACCAGACAATGCACGATCCCGTAGTCGTCATTACGAAACTCGACCTTGCCCGCCTTGTATTCGCGAACCGCGTTCGCCACATCCTGAGTCACAGTCCCGGCACGGGGAGAAGGCATCAGTCCCCGCGGTCCAAGCACACGACCCAGTGGACCGACGACGCCCATCATGTCCGGCGTGGCAATGGCCACATCAAAGTCTGTCCAGCCCTCTTTGATCTTATCGGCCAGCTCTTTGCCGCCTGCGTGTGCCGCTCCCGCCTTGAGGGCGATGTCGACGTTCGGTCCTTGGCAAAACACCAGCACATTCTTCGACTTGCCAATACCATGCGGAAGAACGATCGAACCACGCACAATTTGATCAGCCTGCTTGGGGTCAATCCCCAGACGCATTGCCAACGACACGGACTGGTCGAATTTGCACGGCTTGACCCCCTTGGGCAAGTCCGTGTCAAACTTTTTCAATGCGACCACAGCATCCGTTACGGCCAACACGCCCAGCTTGCTGGCTCGTTCGGTTAACACTTTTTGCCGCTTGGACAACCACATGGGACGGCCTTTTCTGGCGGAAGACGGTGAGAATCAAAGGGGAGAGAACGGAACACGGAACCCAGTCATCAGTCGACAACTTCGATACCCATGCTCCGGGCGGTTCCGGCAATCACACGGCAGGCCTCTTCCATCCCCGAAGAATTCATGTCGGCTTGCTTGGCCTTAGCAATTTCGATGACTTGCGCCTTCGTGACGCGGCCGATCTTCTCCGTACGGGCGTTGGCCGCCCCCTTGGCCACTCCAGCGGCCTTCTTCAGGAGTACAGCTGCGGGAGGACTCTTGAGGACGAATTCAAACGAACGGTCACTGTAGATCGTGATCAAAGCGGGAACAATCATCCCGTTCAAATCCTTGGTCCGGTCGTTGAATTGCTTCACGAACTGACCAATATTGACCCCGTGAGGTCCCAACGAGGTTCCCACTGGTGGAGCAGGCGTCGCCTGCCCCCCAGGAATTTGAACCTTGACTTGTGTGACGATATGCTTCGCCATCGAAACCACCCAAATAGAAAGCGCCTTGAAAACACACAGGTTTCCAAGGCGGATGTGCGTTCAGTCTCAGACTTTTTCGACCTGCCAGTGCTCGAGTTCCACTTCTGTCGACCGTCCGAAGATTTCGATCATCACCTTGATCTTGCCGGTATGGTCATCCAAG
>JANOKO010001244.1:0-5114 GCA_031419335.1 Planctomycetota bacterium | reverse complement strand
ATGGCTCGATGTTCGCGATCCGCCCTTGTGCGGTAGTTCCCATCGATCATCGGGATGAGGTCTCGGATCACCACGTCCTCGAACGCTCCCCCATCGCCGCGTCCGCGTTCGGGAGGCGTGGCCGGAACACCCGCGCGGGTGGCGTAGCCTTTCTCCATGACGACGATCATGGGAGTCGCTTGTTGAGCGGAGATCAAGTTGTCGAGAATGAAGTTGGCGTGCCCCTGCCGCACCCAGCCCGTTTCGTCCTCACCGCCGCCATGCTGAAGGTACAGCACGGGAAACCGTGCCGACGGATCGGCGTCATAACGGGGCGGAGTGTAGACCATGACGTGACGAGTCTTCCCCGTGACCGTGGAGTGGTACCAGCGAGAGCGGACCTCCCCGTGCGGCACGTCCTTGGCATGATAGAAGTCGACGCCCGCGTCCGGAACCTCAATGCAGCTGGTCGGCTTTCCCGTGCCGAAGAAGACATCGCTCCCCGGATCATTGACCATGACTCCGTCGACGAGGAACGTGTAATAATGGAGCCCCGCAATGATCGGCACGGTGGTCAGCGTCCAGACGCCGTCATCACCGCGTTGCATGTTCCACGGTCCGGCCGAGCCGAGCCCGTAGTTCGTGAAGACTTGGACCTGGCTGGCCTCGGCAGCCTTGAAACGGAACGTCACACTTCGATCGGGATGAACCCGGGGGTAAGTGCCGTTTCCCACATTCGTCGAGGCGGGCTGTGACTCATCGATCTTTGCATCGACTGGCTTTGGCTCGACTGGCTTCGGCTCGACAGACGATGTCGCGGGCGGCTTGTCTTGAAACAAGAGTTGGGCGAAGCGGTAGAGATCACTCTTCCACACTTGGAAGTCGTGATTCCCGCCCGGGATGACCAGATATTGGTGAGGCACTTTCTTCTCATCAAGCATGCGATGGACTCTTTGGCTAATCCCGAACAGCCTGTCCTGATCACCGCAGGCGACATACAGCAGCTTTAACTTTTTGGTCGCCTCGTCAGTATCCTTGATCAGATCAGAGTCGGGCTTGGTATTCGGAGCTGAGGAGAACCCGCCGACCCAGGCGAACGTGTCGAGGTTGTTCAGCCCGAAGTTGAGCGACTGCCCGCCGCCCATCGACAGCCCCGCCAAAGCCCGCGACTCCCGGTCGGGCAGTGTGGAATAGGTCTTGTCGATGAAGGGAATCAGATCCTGGAGCAGATCCTGCTCGAATGCCGCGAACGCGGGCGACTGTTTCGGAATCGGATCTCTCGCAGTGATCTCTTGGGCAGCTCGTCCATTGGGCAGAACGACAATCATCGGCACCAGCTTCTTGTCGGCCAGCAGATTGTCGAGGATCACATCCGGGGCCCCGCCACGGGTCCACTCATGCTCGTCTCCACCGATGCCGTGAAGCAGGTACAGGACGGGATACTTTTGATCCTTGGAGTAACCCGGCGGGGTGTAGACCTTGGCCCGTCGCTTGATCCCGACCGTGGTCGACTCGTATTCGATCAACTCGACCTGGCCACGTTCGATCCCTTCTCGGCGGACATCATATCCCTCGGGTGGGGTAGCAGCGTCGGACTCAGCGGACTGCGCAGCCGCCGACGAGACGAGCAGTAATGCACAGACAATCAAGGCACTGCGGATCGGATTCATGGTTCATTTCATTGGCAGGGAGGCCGAGACACGCTCTGGATGTCTGGGCAAGAAGGAGTACGAGGGAGTACGGGGGAGGGAGGCTTCAATCTACTCGGCAACGCTCCCCTGTCAATCGGTTGGGTGGCACGGTCTGAAACTTTGCGAAGGCCGTGGTCTTCTCGCAGCTCGCCACGCCCTTCCTCAAAGCCGTCAGGTCGTGCCAACCGAACCGCAGATTGCCGAAGCACTCAGGCGAGGAGTCTCACTGGCAGGTTGGCCCAGACATCGCTTTGGATGTCTGGGTGACGAAGGAACAAGAGGATCAGGAAAGCGAATGGTCTCCCCTGTAATCCTCTTGTTGTTCCACAACCCAGACGCTCAAAGCAGCGTCTGGGCCACGCCGCCGGACTCGTCAATGACGTTCGACGTGACTGTTCCCTTCCCATTGTCAGGACAAGGTCGGCCACCACAAACAGATGCCCCTTTCCAAATCAATACAGTGGAGTTCAATACACAGCCCGGCTGTCCCTCTGTGAACGCTTCGATTTGCCAGTTGCTCGACAAACCGCATCACTTGAGGCCCAGGCGACTGGCTAGGTCTTACCCAGTACGACTCTCTCATTCGCAACCCTCCTCCGGCTTTCGCCGACGCACCCTGACACCTTCGCTCCGCCGAAGTTACTCGGCTTCATCGCTACGATGAGTCCTCTGACTCCTGCTCGGTTCAGTCCCCCGAAACAGGTCTCTCTGCTTCATTCATCCCCACTTCCGATCGTTCCAGCTCCAACCACCCCTCGTCCATCACGCACCGCGTGACACATCGACTTCTCCCTTAGCGAGCAGGCTCGTCGCGACAAAGAGCCGAATCCCGCTAAAGAACGGAAAGGGGCACTCTCGTTCCGGACCGACCGTTCGCCTCCCGATGCTCCCCACCCCGCCTCACAGCGACGCAGTTCCGGTCAGCTCAAGATTAAACTCCAACCTCCTGACGAGGACTCTCACTCCGCTGATGGGATACACTTACAGACGCACTCGCCTGACTCTCCGAATCCAGTATGGGCGCTGCCCACGCCGCGTGGGCGTTTGAAAATCTTGCTGATCAGGGCACTCGTGTTCTTGATGAGTGGGTGCCCAGCGCGGCGGACGATGAACCACCGGACTCGGAGAGTCCGGCGACTTTGTCGGCTTGAGCGAGATGTGTCAGTCATTCCAGAATTTTCCAGCTTGGAAGCTCTGTGGTCATGGGATGCGAGACACTCGACCAGTCAGCGTGTATTCTGACGGTGCAGGCTGTTCCCAGTGTCCCTCGGGATTTCCATCATGCGAGCCTTATGGTGTGGGTGTTTCATCACCCTGTTTTTGGTGAGTGGACTCACGTCCCGGCAGACTCTCGCCGAGCAAATCCTCACTGCCGAGGGGGATTCCCTCTCCGCATCGGGTGTCACGATCACCAACCGGCAGTTGACGATCCCGGCTGCGGACGGCGGGCCTGCGAAGCAGGTTCCGATCGATGATCTGGAGGAGTATAGCCACACCTCGACTCGCCAGTTGGGCGATCTGAAGACACGCTACGTGCGGGTCGAACATCTGAGTCCGACTGCCACGAATCTCTCTCTGGCTGAGGTGCTGGTGTTCGAGGGGGACAAAAACGTCGCACGGGAAGGGGCAGCCACACAAGCAGGCACAGACTATGGCGGCACTCCCGAGCGGGCCATCGATGGGAATACGAACGGCGATTACAACGGAGCCCAATCGACAACACACTCTGCGCATGTCCCGCTCCCGTGGTGGGAACTCGATTTGAAACGCGATGTCACCGTAAGGCAACTTGAAATCTGGAACCGTACTGATGATGGACTCCATACCCGGTTGAGCGGATCTCGCGTCATCCTGTTCGACTCGAACCGGAAGCCGCTGTGGGTCTACTACATCGACACGGCCAGCTCCAAGCCGTTGACCCTCAAAATACCATCCAAAGGCTTACAGTTTGGCCGCGAGGACATCAAACAGTTCGAGCGTTACGCGGGCCTTCTGGCGACCGGTCCCGACGCTCTCACTGATCCGGAATACCGCATCGAACTGGCGGGTGGTGGAATGGTTACAGGCAAGGTGACATCGCGGACCGTTGAGGCACTCAGCGTGGAGTCCCGGTTCGGAGATCAGACTCTAACCCTCAACATCCCCCCCACGATGATTCGAGAGATGTGGTCATTCGAGGTGGCGACCCACAAACTTTCAATCGATCGCACCGGAGAACACCCGAACTCCGATTCCGTTTACGCCAAGTCCGATACGGGGGCGGTCCAGCGAGTCGTAGGTCAGATCGTCAGCCTGGAGGGCGAATCGTTGTCGATCGAGATCGATGGCCAAGTCCGCCAGCTCGCATGGTCCAAGGTCGTTGGAATCGCAACCCGTCAGCCAGAGCCCGATCCCGCTGAATTCGAACTCGTCGAATTCGTGGGCGGACAACGATTGCCGGGACACTGTCTGAACCTGACTCCGGAGTTGTTCCAGATGGAAACGCTGTGGAAGCAGCCGGTGGAATTGCCGCGAGGGAAGTTAGCGAAATTCTCGATCCAGAATGGTCGAGTCTTGTCGCTACTCAAAATGCCTCCGAGCCGAGTCGAGCAGGTCGGCTACCTCGACTTGGTGCGACCCTATCAGGTCAACAAATCGTTCTCTGGCACTCCGCTGCAAATCGGCGATGTGAAGTATTCCGTGGGACTGTGTACCCACTCACAGACACTGCTCGAATACCACCTGAACGGAGGGTTCACTCGGTTCCGCAGTGAAATTGGGCTGCAAGTGAACGATGGAGATCAGGGGCATGTCGTCGTCCGAGTGCTCATCGATGGTCAGATCAAATATGAAGAAACCGCAGCCGGTGGGCAGCCCTCCAAAGTCGTGACTGTGGATTTGGTGGGTGCCAAGACACTCCAACTGGAGGTCGATTTCGGAGAGGGGTTCGATGTGGCTGACCACTTGGTCTGGGGTGATCCCACACTGCTGAAAGCGGCGAATCCCTGAGCCGAACCCACCCCGTACCGAGTCGCGATTCAGGTTCCCTCGTGGCGTGTCTTCTGGCGAATCTCCAGCAAGAGGTCGTGAATGGCCTGCGTGATTTCCCGGCTTCCAATCAGGTAGAGATCGTTGTGCCCGGCACTCGGGATGACCAGAAAACGTTTATCGATTCCCGCTTTGGATGTCACGGGAGCTGCTTCAAACAATTCCTGACCGAGTGCCACGGGGATGAGCGAGTCCGCTTCCCCGTGGTAGCAGAGCAGAGGACAGTCGACATTGGCGATTCGATCCCTCGAAGGGTACTTGTCGATGAGTACCGTGCGCACGGGCAGCCACCAGTAGTTGTGTGCCGCCGCGTCTTCCATGGAAGTGAACGTCGCCCGCAGAATCAGGGCTGCGGGAGTTTGTCCCGCTTGGCAGACTTCGCAGGCGAGTCCCGTGGCGACTCCACCACCCAGTGAT
>JANOKO010001243.1:0-6571 GCA_031419335.1 Planctomycetota bacterium | reverse complement strand
GAGCCGCAAAACGACACTCCCCAGAATTGGCGACCGCATTGAATTGTCGGACCAGACGAAATTCACCATTCAACGTCCACCGCTGCGCTGGCCACGCTGGGTCTGGGTGCTGCTGTTGTGTCTCGTATTGGGGATCGTGTTGAGTGTGGTCTGGTTGGCATTGTGGTGAGACTGGAGTTGGTGTTTCGTGAGTTGAGTAAGTTACGACGATTGTGTTGAAGCTCCCAGGTCGCTCGGATACAAACCGGTTCCGGTTCTTGCGAACACCCCGATTGAGGATGCGATCTGTGGCTCAGAGAATCCCCTGCCCGATGTGCCACGAAGAGATTGAGGCGGATGCCGAGATCTGTCCCCACTGCCGCGAGAACTTTGTCGGCGTATGGCGCGAGGGGAAGACCTTAGTGATGCGGAAGGACGCCAAGCTCCCGGAACGCTGCGTCAAAAGCAATCTGCCAGCCGAGACGCACCTTGTACGGAATGTGGCTTGGCACCCCAGTTGGGTCTACATTCTCATTTTACTGGGGCTGCTGTTTTACGTCATTGTGGCTGTCATCGTGCAAAAAAGGGCGAAGATTATCATCGGCTTGACTGACGCTTGGGCGAAAAAACGTCGAACTACAATCCTGGTCGCGTGGCTGCTGGTCTTGGGCGGATTGGGGATCATCATTGGGGGTTTTGCGACATTATCTGGCGATGCCCCAGTGATCACTTTGATTGTGGGTCTCGTCATGATGTTGGGTGGCGCGATCTATGGGAGCATGGGAGCACGTCTTATCTCAGTCACTCGAATGACTGACGAATACGTCTGGCTCAATGGTGTATGTCCCGAATTTCTCGACGAACTCCCGGATTGGGTGGAGTGAGATTTCGAGGTGTTTGAGACAGGATTCCGGCGTTGTGGGGGCGCTGCACCGGCCGCGTCATCACGCGGTTTTCCCTATGGATTCAGAATCGTGTCCGAACCTCCGCCGCCGATGATGGTGTCGACACCGTCGTTGCCATCCAGGATATTGTCGAAGGCATCGCCTGTCAGGAAATCATCAAAGAGGGATCCGATGATGTTTTCGATCGTCGCCAGTGTGTCGGTCCCAGCTCCGCCGGTGGACTTTTTTGTGGCCAGATTCACGTTCACAAAGGCGGCCGCTGTCGCGTAGCTGATGGTGTCATTTCCGATGCCCCCCGTCAGCTTATCGTCCCCGGCGTTCCCGATGAGGACATCGTCTCCTGACCCACCGGTGAGCGTGTCGTTCAAGGTTCCGCCGATCAACGTATCGTTTCCGCTCCCGCCGGTGATGATCACGATCCAGGTGGCCCCTGTCGCATCAAACATGTTATGGAACGTCGAAGTCGTTGCGCTCACGGTTTCAATCTGACCCGTGAACAGGTTGAGGTTCACAGCTGCGAGGGCACTGGTCACGGTGGCCGTGTCTGTGCCATTGCCGCCGATAATCGTCGTGTCGAGGTGATCGAACTTGAGGGCATCGTTCCCCTCGCCACCGTCGTAAGTGTCGATCCCCAGCCCGCCGGTCATCGAGTCGTTGCCGCCATTGCCGACGAGGGCGTCGTTCCCCGCACCGCCGACAAGCGTGTCGTTCATGGTGCCACCCGTGATCGTATCGTTCCCCGAACCACCGGTGATCGACACGACCCACGTCGCCCCGGTCGCGTCGAAGACATTTTGAAACGCCGATGCCGAGGCCAGCACGGTCTCGATCTGGCTCGTCACCAGATTCAGAGTGACGGCTGCGGTGGCTCCGGTCACGGTGACCTTGTCGACACCATTGCCGCCCAGAATGCTCGTGTCGAAGTTGTCGATGACGAATGCATCGTTCCCCTCACCTCCGTCGAACGTGTCGGCACCCAGACCACCGGTCAACGTGTCGATCCCCGCGTTGCCCACGAGGACATCGTTTCCCGCCCCACCGGTCAGCTTGTCGGCCATGTTGCCGCCGGTCATGGTGTCGGCCCCACTGCCGCCGGTGATCGTGATGACCCACGTCGCCCCGGTCCCATCGAATGTGTTGGCAAAGGTCGATGTGGTTGCGGTGACCGTTTCAATCCCGCTCGCCACCAAGTTGAGAGTAATCCCGGCGGTGGCCAAAGTCACAGTGGCCGTGTCCGTACCAGCGCCGCCGATCAGCGTGTCGCCGTTTTTGAATTTCAAGGCGTCATTCCCTTCACCGCCATCCAGGAGGTCAGCCCCCAACCCGCCGGTCAGGCTGTCGACCCCCAGACCGCCACTCAAAACGTTGGCTCCGGTGCTGCCAGTCAATGTGTCATTGAAGTTGGATCCAGTCAGGTTCTCGACCGCCGCCAACGTATCGCTCCCCGCACCGACGGTGGCTTGGGCCGTGGCCAGAGCCAAGCTGACCTTCACCCCGGTCGTGCCCTGAATGTAATTCGCCGTGTCCGTCCCGTTGCCGCCATTGAGCGTGTCCTGACCCAGCCCGCTCACGAGCGTGTCATCCCCCTCCCCACCCAGCAGCGTGCCGAGCAACGCCGTCCCCAAGGTCGTGTCGAGTTCCAACACATCATTCCCGCCCAACCCCGTAACCGAAGCCGAGGTCACACTTGCCGCCGCTAGCCCGGTGCTAATCACCGACCCATTGGCGTCGATCTTGATCGTCCCCGCATCGTTCAACACTGTGATCGTGTCGTCCAGAGAAGTTCCCGTCACCGTTAATACGCCGGAGCTGAAGCTGAATGTCACTTCCTCCACAGGCGTCTCATCGACATCGGTCAACTGGATCGTCACCGTCCCTGTATCCGACAGATTCGGCGACCCATTGTCAGTCACCTGCACTGTCAGGCTGAATACAGGATTCGTCTCGAAGTCGAGAGCTGAAACATTCACAACCGTGATCTGCCCCGTCGAGGCGTTGATCGCAAACGCCCCGCCGGTGTTGCCACCGGTGATGACGTAGCTCAGCGTCTGGCCTACATCCGGATCGGTGGCCGCCACCGTGCCCACGACCGTGCCGTTGGCACTGTTCTCGGCCAAATCCGGCAGCGACTGGTCGTTCAATACCGGCGGTGCGTTGGGCGGTGTCGTGTCCGTGGTGACCGTCAGCGCGTATTGCCCCGCTTCACCCGCCTCTCCATCGCTGCGGACTTCGACATAGTATGTGCCAGCGGCCAGCGTCTGCGTGATCAGGGCATCGAACGAGTTACCCGGATCGTGGGTGGCCAGTAGCACTCCATTGACATCATAGAGTCGCAATTCCGTATCGAGGTCGTTCGAGTATTCGCTGACATCCAGGCGAATCGTTGTGGGGCCGGTCGCAACGATGCGGAAGACATCGAAATCGGTTGCAATCTGAGCGATGATCCCCGAGGCCACATAACCCGGTCCCGAGGGAGACAGGACGGTCGCGGTGCCTTGGGTGTTGCCATGATCGTCCACGCGATACCCAAATGTATTCGTCGCGTTGCTGATAATCTCCATGTCGTCCTGGTTGACGCTATTCAGGTTCGTGGCATTCCCCCAGATTTCACGGTTGAGCCCTTGGTCGGGTGTGGCCAAGATGTACTGAGGCAATGTATTGGAATCGAAATGCTGGAGTCCTAGGGCATGCCCAAACTCGTGGGATGTCGTGTTGCCAATTTCAATGGTCGAAGCCATCACTCGACCCGAAGTCCCGCCTCCATAGGCGCTGAAATTCTCCGTGAATGTGAAGGCGACATTGTCATTGTTCGCAAAACCCGCGTAACTGCTGACGAAAGCAACCCCGAGTATCGTTCCAGGCTGACCGACGATGGTCGGGCTGCTGCTGGTAATGACTTGTCGATGGGCAACTCCGTTCGCAATGGTCGGCGGGGCCACTGTGGTGACGTTGATGTTGAATGGACTGAAGTCTTCCGACACGACCGTCCAGATATTCCGCATGGCTAACCGCTCGGCGGGCGTGAAAATCGACGCAGTGCCATTGTTGATGTTGTATGCGACGGCTGTGAACGCCCCCCACGCCCCAGAGGCTTCAGAATGGCCATCAAAGTCGAGGTAGAGTGTGTCCGCGGCTCCAGACAGGCTATCAAACACCGGGACTGTCGCGCTGTAAGTCGCGTCGGCCAGGAGCTTCAAATAGTAGTTTCCTGTCTGGGTGCCAAAATCTCGCACGCGGACAAAGTAGTCCCCCGCAGCCAGGTCCAGGTACAGCCCGGCGTCGAACGTCGTGGCATTACCCACGGAAGTGCCGGGGGCCGCGAAGCCCTCGAAGTCGTAGTTATCATCCGCCGTCCCGGCCGGAACCGCTACGCCGCTGACATCGAAGACATTCAGAATCGAATCGAGAGTAGCGCTCAATCCGATTTCTACCGAGTCGATATCGAAGAAAACTCCCGAAGCATTGGCCAGTGTGAATCGAAAGTAGTCCGAGTCCCCCGACACAGAGATTGACCCCTCGATTTGCAACCAATCCGATGAGGTCGCCTGAAGGATGTCCTGGACCGGAACGGTGACGGCATTGGCCGTGGCTGTCGTGTCGTTCGACTCACTCTCGATGTAGCTCGACAGCAGCGTTCGCGCCTCCAGTCCCGCAATCAAGTTCAGCGAGACTGTCCGCTGGCTTGATCGAAGACGGGATGCGAACATGCGAGAAAACAGAGTCTCGATCCAGCGGAGCGACATGGATTTCAGCCTGTGGTGACAGAGAAACACGGTTGGAAGACAGGGCCTCACTCGCGAGGCAGAACACTTCTGGGAGCAGCAGCCCATTCTCAAGTTTCACATGGGGAACCTCTCCACCCTTTCCATCAGCAGTTCCTGTTCTGTACGCGATCAGACGTGGCATGTCAAACACTCGCTGACCTCCGGGAAGGAATTCAGAAGCCCGGGCCTCTCAACGACACTCGATTCCAGCGCGGGGATGCTATATTTTCCCCATACCACACCGACATCACCTTTGCGGAACTTGAACCATGCCCGTCGAACGCAGCCTGATCCTCTTTAAGCCCGATGCTGTCCAGCGGAAACTGTGCGGGGAACTTTTGTCTCGCATCGAACGCAAGGGGCTGAAGATCATCGGCCTTAAGCTGCTGAGCGTGACGCCCGAGTTGTCGAAGCAGCACTACGCCGAGCATGTGACCAAGAAGTTCTACCCGCTGTTAGAGGCATTTATCACCAGCGGACCGGTCGTCGCGGTGGCAGTGGAAGGTCTGGAGGCGGTCAAAGTCATGCGGACCATGATGGGGGCGACCAATGGGCGCGACT
Organism: Planctomycetota bacterium; assembly: GCA_031419335.1. Classification (GTDB taxonomy): domain Bacteria; phylum Planctomycetota; class Planctomycetia; order Planctomycetales; family Planctomycetaceae; genus TH-plancto1. The sequence goes on along the minus strand of JANOKO010001243.1, from coordinate 1,362 downwards.
CGGCCCCCGGCACGATTCGTGGCGACTACGGCAGTTCGCGGCAGATGAACCTGGTCCACGGCAGCGACAGCCCCGAGGCCGCTCAGCGCGAACTGGCGATCTACTTCCAACCGGGCGAGTTGATTGACTGGGCCACGGTCCTCGAAGACCAGATCACGGCAGGCGACGAGCGGTAATCTGGGCACTCCTCGTTGAAGCCGACAAAGTCGCCGGACTCTCCGAGTCCGGCGGTTCGGCGTCCGCGAGGCGGGGCACACACGCACTGAGAAATCCAAGTGCCTTAAACACCGAGTGTTCCAAACCCACGCGAGGTGGGGCATCGCCCACACCGGACTCGGAGGGTCCAGCGACTTTGGGCCACCTGACTTCGAATACCCTGTCGGCTTCAGCGCGGGATGTCCAGAATTTCCTGGGGATTCCATTCCTACGCTGACCGTGGCGATTTCAAAATCAAGGGATTGCAGTTCACCATATTTGTCGTATGATGGTTCGTTAGAGTCTGGAACTCTCAGTTCCCATTTCGCGCTCGCGAACATCGGTTACTTTTCAGTGAAACCCAAAGCATGGTCAATCGACGTGGGTCGACACTCTTGGTGTTTTTGTTAGCTGTGTCGCTGACCGGCTGCGGGGCGGATGATACTCCGCCCTTGGGTCTTGTGACCGGAACCATCACACTGGACGGCGTCCCGCTGGAAGGAGTGATTGTGATTTTTAAGCCGGAATCCGGTCGCGCTGCAACCGGCACCACCAATACTCAAGGGGAATACGAGCTGGAGTATGCCTATGGAGTCGAAGGGTGCAAGACGGGTCCGAATCAAGTGATGTTGGAGTGGCCATTGGGTTCCACTCAGGCGAAGGCCCTCTCCCCCAAGTACACAACGGCGTCTGAATTGACTGCCGATGTCAAATCGGGATCCCAACCTATCGATTTCAAGTTGGAATCGGACAGCCAGACGAAACCCAAAAAGATCGTGATCCCGGATTGACATGTGTGATTCTCCCAGAGGAGACAATTCCGTTCCCCCTGGACATCGGAAAGTTCCCAAAGGAGTTTCGAATGAGTCAGCGTCCCAGAGTCAAAGCCGGGTTTACCCTCATCGAATTGCTGGTGGTGATCGCGATCATCGCGGTACTCATCGCCTTGCTGTTGCCCGCTGTGCAGCAGGCCCGTGAAGCGGCCCGTCGCTCACAATGCAAGAACAACCTGAAGCAAATCGGGCTGGCGCTCCACAACTACCACGATGTGTTCAACGCCTTCGCCCCAGGATTTGTGGCCAAGAATCCTCCCACTACGAGTGCCAATGCGATCGAGCGCGGCGTTTTCAGTTGGGGGGCTTCCATTCTGCCCTATATCGATCAAGC